>JAICWB010000153.1 GCA_025935035.1 Terriglobales bacterium | reverse complement strand
CGCGCCTCTGCGTTGAAAAACGATTTTGATTTCTAGATAGGAGAGCACCATGCGCAAGAAAGTATCCATCGTAGGTTCCGGAAACGTCGGCGCCACCGCCGCCCACTGGATCGCCAGCAAAGAACTCGCTGACGTCGTACTCATTGACATCGTCGAAGGTGTTCCCCAAGGCAAAGGCCTCGACCTGCTCGAAGCCATGCCCATCGAAAAACGCGATTCCCACATCCTCGGCACCAACGACTACGCCGACACTGCGAACTCTGACATCGTCGTCATCACCGCCGGCATCCCGCGCAAACCCGGCATGTCGCGCGACGACCTGTTGAACACCAACTACAAGATCATGCAGGACGTGGTGGGCAAGGTCGTCCAACATTCCCCCAACTGCATCATCATCGTCGTCTCCAACCCGCTAGATGCAATGGCCCAAGCCGCCTTCAAAGCCAGCAAGTTCCCCAAACACCGCGTGCTCGGCATGGCCGGTGTTCTCGACTCCGCGCGCTTCCGCACCTTCATCGCGGAAGAACTCAAAGTCAGCGTTGAGAACGTGACCGCCTTCGTCCTCGGCGGACACGGCGACACCATGGTCCCGCTCCCGCGTTACTCAACCGTCGCGGGGATTCCCATCACCGAACTCATCGCCAAAGACAAGCTCGACGCGCTGGTCTCCCGCACTGCCAACGGCGGCGCAGAGATCGTCAAGTACTTGAAGACTGGCAGCGCCTACTACGCGCCCTCGGCCGCAACCTGTGAAATGGTCGAAGCCATCCTCAAAGACAAAAAGAAGATCATGCCCTGCGCTGCCTATCTCGACGGCGAGTACGGCATCAAAGGCTACTTCGTAGGCGTCCCTTGCAAATTAGGCGCAAAAGGTCTGGAAGAGATAATCCAGATCAAACTAACGCCCGAAGAGCAGACTGCCCTGAACAGATCCGCCGACTCGGTAAAAGAACTCTGCACCGTCATCGGCGTCTGACAAGCACCGCCAGCGTCCCGTAACAAGTACCGCCGGCGTCCCGTAACAAGTACCGCCGGCGTCCCGCCGGCTGTCGTGAGGGCGTCTTCGCCCTCACCGCCCATCGAGACGCAGCGGCAACAAATGCCACAGCTTTTCTTCAAACTGAATGACCCAGACACTTAGCGCCCCATCCAATCGTTCGGGTTTTGAACGATTGGGTGGGATCAACGAAACGTGAGGCACGTGGCCCGAAGACCATTTTCCTAAACAAAAAAGGG
This sequence comes from Terriglobales bacterium, assembly GCA_025935035.1. GTDB lineage: Bacteria > Acidobacteriota > Terriglobia > Terriglobales > Acidobacteriaceae > JAICLA01. Next base: position 5,492 of record JAICWB010000153.1, on the reverse strand, counting down.
CGCGACATAACTCGCGCCCAACTAAAAAGCCTAATCGTCTTTTATCTGCCTTTTCCTTTTTTCCGTGGTAATCCTTTGACTTTCTCCGCGTCTCAGCGCCTCGATCAGGCTCTCTCGATCGTCACGCTCTTAACCACCACATCCGTCTTAGGCCTGTCCTGCGCGCCCTTCGGCACGTTGCTGATCTTGTCCGCCACATCCTGACCTTCCACCACTTCACCAAAGATAGTGTGATTGCCCGTCAGCCAAGTAGTCGGCGCCACGGTGATGAATATCTGCGAACCATTCGTATTCGGCCCCGCATTCGCCATGGCCAGCTTGCCCGCCTTATCGAAGCTATGCGGAGAGCCTTTTGTCTCATCGGCAAACTTGTATCCCGGACCGCCCATCCCCGTCCCTTGCGGATCGCCGCCCTGGATCATGAACTTCGTTATCACGCGATGGAATATAGTCCCATCATACAAACGGTCATTCGATTTCTTGCCCGTAGAAGGATGCGTCCACTCCCGCTTGCCCTCCGCCAGGTCAATGAAATTCTTGACCGTGTTAGGCGCCTCTTTCTCAAACAACCTGCAAACGATCTTGCCTTCAGTGGTATCAAATATTGCGTAAGTTCCCGGTGTCCGTGCCATTTGTCCCTTTCTGATTTAGTAAACCGTTGGTGTTGTCATCCTGAGCGCAGCGAAGGATCCCTACCATTCTGCAAACAATCCGCACAAGCTCCTTCCTGCCGCCTCCCGCCCTTGGTGTGAAAGCCTTTGACTTTCAAATCACCGATTGACTTTCAAATCGCCGGTCAGAAATCACGGCAATCACCAATACTCTGGTTTTGACTTTCCTGACTACTGACTACTGACTACTGACTACTAACTACTGACGACTAACTACTCACTACTGCTTCGGCGGCGTAGCCGACGAAGCCTTCTTCGGTATCGTCCTCTTCGTCACCGTGGGCTTCTTAGCCACCGCCGGCTTCTTAGGCCCACCCAGAATAATCACATGGTCCAGCGTCACATCTAGATCGGGCTTGTTGTTCCGCGGATCAGTAGCCACCCGCGCGATCTGTTTCACCAGATCCACGCTTGCATCATCGCACTGCCCAAAGATGGTGTGTATGCCATTCAGGTGAGGCGTCGGAACCTCGGTGATGAAAAACTGGGATCCATTCGTATTCGTATGCGGACCGGAATTTGCCATCGCCAATCTTCCCGGCCGGTCAAAAACCAGATCCGGCGTGACCTCGTCTTCAAAGTTGTACCCCGGCCCGCCCGTCCCATTTCCCAGCGGATCACCGCCCTGGATCATGAAGTTCGGTATCACGCGATGGAAGATCGTTCCGTCATACAGCGGCTTCTCTACTTTCTTTCCCGTCTTCGGATCAGTCCATTCCTTCGTGCCTTGCGCCAGACCAATAAAGTTCGCCACGGTCTTCGGGGCATATTGAGGGAAGAGCTCGCACTTCATCTTTCCCATGCTGGTCTCAAACACAGCCTCAGGATTACCCGCAGGAGCCGTAGCCTTTGTCTCGCCAGCCTTCGCGGCCGTGGAACTCCCGGTCGTTGCGGCACCCGCGCCTGCTGCCTTCGTTCCGTTTGCATTTGTCTTTGCAGTGGAAGAAGTCGTCTTCTTCGCAGCCGTTCCGGTTGCCTTCTTAGCAGTCGTAGTCTTCTTTACTGGCGGAGTTGTGCTCTGCGCCGGCGTAGTCTGCGTACTCTCCTGCGCCCACGCCATCGCGCACATCATCAAAAGTAAGATTGCAAGTTGCTTCATCCGTTATCTCCCGTGAATATAAGCTCTGTCATCCCGAGCGAAGCCGAGGGACCTAGCCTTGGAACTCCATCCCGCTCGCACACCCATTTGGTTTTGACTAAAACCTCGCACTCCTTTGCGTCTTAGCGTCTCTGCGGTGGGTTTCCTAACGCGCTAACAACTAACTACTAATGACTGTGGTGGGTTTGTCTTCAACTAGCCACTAACCACTAGCCACTAGTCACTGCTTCTTCCCCTGCACCGCTCCCTTATCCCGACTCAACAACGGAGCCTGCGCCCCCTCTTTCGCCATCGTATCCCGCATCTTCTCCACATCGCGGAACACCCGCAGCAGGTTCCCACCCAGTATCTTCTTGCAATCTTCCGCCGAATATCCCCGCTTCACCAACTCCGCCGTGATCTTCGGCAAGTCCGCCGCTGAATCGATCCCCTCGGGCAGCATGAAGGATATCCCGTCAAAATCGCTACCCAATCCCACATGGTCGATGCCCGCCACCTTCGCCACATGGTCGATGTGGTCGATCAGCGCGCTCAACGGAGGCCTGGGCACCTTCGCCGCCCACTCGATATCAAACTTCTGCTGTGCCAGTGCTCGCGTCTTATCGTCCGCATCCTTATATTGCGCGTCCAGCGCCGCCTGCGCCTGTTTCTTCTCCGGCCCAAGCGCCTTATACGCCGCCGCAAACTTCTCATCAATGAAAGCAGAATAGAAATTCACCATCACCACTCCGCCATTCAGCGTCATCGCCCGCAGCATATCGTCGGTCATGTTGCGCGGCACATTAGTGATGGCCCGCGCGGAAGAATGGCTAGCGATCACCGGTGCCCGGCTGGCCGTCAGCGCCAGATAAAAAGTCTTGTCGCTCACGTGCGAGATGTCCACCATCATGCCCAGCCGGTTCATCTCCCGCACCACCTCGCGACCGAACTGCGTCATGCCGCCGTAATGCTTCACGTTCGCGTCGTTCTCATCGCCGCTCGAATCCGCCCACTCGTTAGTGTTCGACCAAGTCAGCGTCATGTACCGCACGCCCAGCCGATAGTAATCCCGCAGCAGCCCCATATCGTTTTCAATGGAGTGCCCACCCTCGATTCCCATCAGCGCGCAGAATTTCCCCTGCGCATGGGTCCGCACAATGTCCTCGGCGGAATAGCACATCTTCATCTTGTCCGGATGCGCGGCAGCCTGCTGATACACCGCATCGATCAGCGCCAGCGTCCGGTGCGCATACTCACCTTTATATTTCTCCGGATCCACCCAGATAGAAAAGAACTCGGCATCCAAATTGCCGCGCTTGGCTTTAGCCAAGTCCAAATGCCCAGGGTCCCCCGCCGGCGGATTCGCCAGATCAAACCCCTCATCCAGCAACCGCTGCGTAGTGTCAGCATGCGTATCGATCACCAACGCCGACTCATGGATCGCCTTTGCGTTTGCGATTGCTCCCTTCGAGCCGTTTTTCGATGCAGATCTCTGTGTTTTTTCGGATGAACCGTTTTTAGCCATTGTGTTTTTCAGACTTTGCTCGGATACAGCACTTCCGTTGTTGGTTTTGCTGACAACTGACAACTGACTACTGACTACTGGCTGTTGCGCAAAAAGGGAAGCGCTTACCACCAGCGCCGACGCCATTACCAATCTCATCTTCATAAAATAATTATGCCGTCCGAACGACCCGCCATTCTATACCGCAGTGCTCGTGATTGGCAGCGCGATAGCGTTCTTGTTCACCACACGAATCGCGGATGTAGTAGTCCTCGAAACAGGCCCAAGTACTGCGGTTGGAAGATGGCCATATCCAGTGCGAAAAATCCCATGGTGGCTGCAAAGGCTGCCGCCAATCGCGCGACATCGCTCCATCTTTTGTCCTTGGCGGGCAAGTACGCCCATGCGCACCCCGCCACCAGCGCCAGATTCCCGAACCACGCCGGCACTGCGATGAGCAGGTCCGCCCGCTGCAGGTGTCCGCTGCTCATCCATCGCTGAGCTTCTTCCAGCCCGTTGCGAAAAAACGTGGTTACAAAGAGGTTCGCATAGTCCCAAAAGAACCCCGCCGCAAAGCCCACAAAATATCCCCATCGGTTCTTGCGCAAGCTCAGCGCGATCGCTGCCACATACATCCACGCTTGGAAGAAGTGCAGCCACCGGATGCTGGCCTCCCAATATGCTGCGACCACCAGCATCGCGATGAACACCGCCGCCCCACCTACTATCAACCACTCCACTGCTTTCACTCTCTGTCTCATCATTCCTTCCGATACGCTCCTCCACGCCCCTCCGTTCCCACTTCCCACCTTGAGTCTCTTGCACTCAACCATCCCTTGACACAACCTAAGCTCTTTCCCTATAATTAGCACTCGGATGTACTAATTGCTAAGTTCTGTATTAACCCTCAATATCCCAACACTTTACATAGGAGAAGTGAACGTATGGCTACTAAGTTGACCCCGTTGCATGACCGCATTCTGGTCCGTCGCGTTGAAGAGGCGGAGACGGCTCGTGGCGGCATCATCATCCCTGACACGGCGAAAGAGAAGCCGCAAGAGGGTGTCGTGATCGCCGTTGGCAAAGGCAAGAGCAATGACAAAGGTGAGACCTTCCCGCTCGCGGTGAAGGAAGGCGACCGCATCCTGTTCGGCAAATATGCCGGCACAGAGATCCGCATCGACTACGAAGACCTGCTCATCATGCGCGAAGAAGAAGTCCTAGGCATCCTGAGCGGCGCAGCGAAAGCCGCCGAAAAGGGCAGCGAAAAAGCCGGCGCGCGCAAGTAACGTTTTTTCGAAAGAGCGCTGGCGCCTGCGGCGGGCTAAAACCTGGCCTTCGGCAGAGCGGCACGCGACTTCGTCGCAACTTTATTTATGAAAAGCTGCCTGCGGCGCTAAACCCGCCTACGGCAGTAAGGAAGCGCCCTTCGGACGCGATTTTGGTTTTAAGTTTTTTAGCTGAAGGCTGATAGCTGACGGCTGAAGGCTTCGCAGCACCAAGCAACCAGTTCAGCAACACAAACAGTTCCACCAAAGAAAGAATTCAGGAGACACGACATATGGCAAAGCAGATCGTACATGGTGAGGAATCGCGTCAGGCTATCCTCCGCGGGGTTAACGTCCTCGCCGACGCAGTGAAAGTCACGCTCGGTCCCAAGGGCCGCAACGTGGTCATTGAAAAGAAATTCGGTTCGCCCAGCATCACCAAAGACGGCGTGACCGTTGCCAAAGAGATCGAGCTGAAAGACTCCATGGAGAACATGGGCGCACAGATGGTGCGTGAAGTCGCCAGCAAGACCTCTGACGTTGCCGGAGACGGCACCACTACCGCCACCGTTCTGGCGCAGTCCATCTTCCGCGAAGGCGTGAAGACCGTTGCTGCCGGCGCGAACCCGATGGCGCTCAAGCGCGGCATCGAAAAAGCCGTTACCGCCATCTGCGGCAAGCTCGACAAAGAAGGCAACCGCGTCAACGGATTCCTTGACACCCTGTCAAAGCCCGTTACCGGTGACATGATCGCGCAGGTCGGCACCATCTCCGCCAACAACGATGAGACCATCGGCAAGATCATTGCTGAGGCCATGAAGAAGGTCGGCAAAGACGGCGTCATCACCGTGGAAGAGTCCAAGACCATGGAGACGCAGCTTGAAGTCGTCGAAGGCATGCAGTTCGATCGCGGATACCTCTCCCCGTACTTCGTCACTGACCCGGAGCGCATGGAAGCCATCCTGGAAAAT
>JAICWB010000172.1 GCA_025935035.1 Terriglobales bacterium | reverse complement strand
GATGGCGGCGTCCATCTGCAGGTTCATCTCATAGGTGTAGGTGTTCGCCGGCGGGTCACACATCTCGATCACGGCAACGCCGGAATCCACGCGATAGTTCACTAAAGTCTTGGTCGCTTCTGCGGTAGTGGTGGCCATAAGGCTCCTTAAAGTCTTTTGTGCGTAACACTCCATTTTATAGCAGCGCGCGCTTCTGCGGAAATCCGTGAGGCATCTGCCTCTCAGCGCACACATCTAAATAAATCGTAGTCAGACCGAACCCCAGGAGTTTCTCGATGACCGGCCCCAGACCCTATCGCAATCCTAGCTTCAATTCACGTCCCAATGAAAACGATGCTATTGACGCCGACTTCGCCGGCAACCGCAGCTTTGAAGCAGAAGAGGCCGCCCGCAAGCGCGACCTCGATCCTAGACAGAAGGATTCATATGAACCTGCAAATCCTCGTGGGTCAGGAGTCGAGCGTGAGTATCCAGCAGACGACGCGGACGAAGGCGACAACGAAAGCATTGAAGGCAATCGCGGAGCCGCGTAACAGCCGTCTCCCTTCTCATTAAAGCAAGAGCTTTCAACACAGAGGACACTAAGGGCAGGAAGTACACAAAGCTTTTATTGTTTTGTGTCCTTTGTGTTCTCAGTGTGCTTTGTGCTGAAAGGCTTTTGATTTTTCGGGAAACGGGAAACCGAAAACGGGAAACAATCTCCAAGTTACTTCTGCGCGTTCAACGACTCCACCACCGGCGCCATCCCGCTGATGTTGCGCAGCACAAGCATCTTTGACTTACCTTCACGTCCGCCGGCTAGGAACACCAGATGATTCGCCGGGTCGTAAGCCAACGCGTGTCCGCGGACATCACCTTTATATTCGCCGCGTAATTCCAGCTTGTTACTGGCCACGCTCATCACTGTTACCGTGCCGTCGCCCGCAGCCGCAAAGAGATTGTTGTTCGATTGGTCGAGCCACAGCGCGTCTGTTCCCGCTGCAGCAGCCACTCGCGCAGTCTCGGCTCCGTTGTCGGCATTTAACTGCAGCACCGCAAAACGCACCGCAACAAACAGCCGCCGTGAAGCAGCGTCAAACATGATCGCCGTGGGCTGGCTGGCAGTCAGCCGAATGCGCCGTGAGACCGGGCTGTCCGGATTCGCAGGATTCAGGGCAATCACTTCGTTCGTATCTTCCAGAGTCACGTAAGCGATCTTGTTCTGACTGTCCCAGGCTATGTCCCGCGGACGGCCTTGCACATCAAAGCTTGCCAGCTCTGACACGGCATTCGGTGCTATCTTCATCGCGCCCTCGGTCGAAACAACCGATATCGTGCGTCCCATCGGACTCGCCACCAGCAGCGACTTCATTTGCGGCACGTACAGGACCTTGTCCGGCGTGTTGCGCAGGCCTATCACGCCCACCACCTTCCAGTCCGCGGTGCTCACCACATTGATCGTATTGTTGCCTGCCGCCGCAATGTAGAGCAGGCCGCCTTGTGCATCAACAGCCATGCCTTTGGGCGTATCAATATTCTTGATCTGCGCCACCATCCGCCGCTTCACCGGGTCGAGGATATCCACCGTATTCGCGCGGCTGTGCGCCAGGACCAACTCGCCATTGGCAAACACCACTTCATCGAATCCCGGAACACCCGGGAGGTCTACCAGCGCGATGGGCCGCAGCGGATCGGTTGTACCCGCCATCGCGTAAAGCGAAGCAAATAAAAATATTGTAAGAATCAGGCGTGTGATAAGCCGCATTAATATCCGTCCCAGGGGTTTCAAAAAGGCGAGTTCCTGCTACGGATAATGGGATGCGGCGTAAAGGTGAGTTGCTGCCTGAGTTAGAAAGGAAATCCGCCTGGCAGGCAAGCAGAACCGGGCGTCGCCAAGAGTTTTGTAGTTGATTCTGCCTTTGGTTCTGCGCTCGTAGGAGCGCCGTGTTTATAGCACGCGCATGACCCTTGGATTGAGAGCTCCCTAGGAGCGACAGCTTTCCGCGTTTGACTTAAATGACAGCCATTTCCGTCAGCGGATCAGAATGGTCTTTCTTCTTGCCCAGCCGATTGAGTACGGCAAACAAGATTCCATTGGTCAGCAGGTTGGCTGCAACCAGCACCAGACCGCGCATCTCATCCTGGGTTTCATAGAGGAAATAAAAGAGGAAAAACAGCCACAGGCTGAATGCCGTGGCAAAAGTGCATGCCGCCCAACGCACCATCGTCCGTCTGCGTTCACGCCATGCCCACGCGAAACAAACACCACTAAGCGGTAACGATGCGCAGAGAATGATGTAGCGGTCTACTGCTGTCTGCGACATCCAGAACATAGGCCCGAATGACAGCACCGTGATCGCCAGCGCAGAAAGTATAAGCGCCAAAGATTTCGCAATGGATGAAGGTCCAGTCTGCATCATTGCTGCTCCGGGATGATGAGTCACTAATGGCATGATTAAACCCGCCCATCAAAAATTGTTGCTTCCGGCCAGAACAAAATATTTTGATGCAAATCTACCCGCGATCCAAGATCGCCGCCGGTTACGGCAGGACGATTCACCAGCGCCGTCCGGCCAATGTCCCGCGTCCCAACGCCGTCAGTATATCGCCAAACGACACCGCGCGGGATGTGCATGCACTGCGCGTCCGAAGGACGCGATGAGAATAGCCCGGCATGAAATGCCGGGTTCGCGCACCCGCCGATCACAGTCCCGAAAGGGACGGCTGAGGCTCTCCGATTTGACCAGCCTCATCTGCCGGAGTTAATTTCAATCCATGAAACATGCACCCGCATTCCTCAACATAGTTGACGAGGCCAAGAAACACGTGAAAGAGACTAACGTTGACGAAGTGAAGAAACGCTTGGACCACGGTGAGAAACTCACCCTCATCGATGTGCGCGAAGATTCCGAATGGGCCAAAGGACACCTGCCCAACGCCATTCACCTTTCCAAAGGTGTGATCGAGCGTGACATCGAGAACGCCGTTCCCGACAAGGACACCGAGCTCATCCTCTATTGTGGCGGCGGCTTCCGATCCGCACTAGCAGGCGAGAATCTGCAGAAGATGGGCTACAAGAACGTTATCTCAATGGATGGCGGCTGGCGTGGCTGGAACGAACGCAAATATCCCACCAGTAGCGAATAGCTCGCGCTTCGGAAGCGTAAGAACTACTTTTTAGTGAACAGTGACATTACGCCACTGATGGCCTTCTTGCTGGAGGAAAAGCTTCCCTTGTTCGCCATGGCTGCGCGTTCCGGATGGGCCGTCTCGCGTACCCGGCCAGCGCCCATACCGCACGGCTTACCGAGAGGCGCGCCACACGCCGGGCACGGAACCTTGTTACATATCTCTGTATAAGTCACCTTCTGATTGTTGCACAGAATGTAACGGTCTGCAGGTTACCGCAGTCACAGAAGGACACAGCGTTTTTTCCATCGATGATTTCCCCGGTGGTATAGCCTTCAATCCCCGATTCACGCTCAATGCCGATGGCTAACGGCTGGCGGCTTCCTGCTAAACTAGCCTGTTATGGCCGACTCCAAAAAACCAACTAGCGTCGAATCGCCTCTCGCAGACGTCTTCACTGATCGTCGCCCCTCCGAAGCTGAAAAGCAGTGGGCCGAGAAGATCCTCGCGCCAGCCCTGGAAAAATCTCCTGAGCAGCCAATCGGCGACTTTAGCGGCATCAACGTAGATGAGAACGGCCACGCGCGCTTCACAACTATCTCGGGCGTGCCCATCCGCCGCCTCTATACAAAGGCCGATCTCCCCGAAGACTGGGACGCGCAAAACGAAAAGTATCTGAACCATCCCGGCCAGGCGCCCTATACGCGCGGCATTCACGCCACCGGATACCGCGGCCGGCTCTGGACGATGCGCCAGTTCGCCGGCTTCTCTTCCCCGGAAGACACCAACCAGCGCTACAAATATCTGCTCGCGCACGGCGGCGGCGGATTGAGTGTCGCCTTCGATCTGCCCACACTAATGGGCTATGACTCTGATCACATGCAGAGCGAAGGCGAAGTGGGCAAGTGCGGCGTCGCCATTGATTCGCTTGAAGACATGGAGATCCTCTTCGATGGCATCGACCTTGAGAAGACCACCGTCTCCATGACCATCAACTCGCCCGCGTCGGTGTTGTGGGCTATGTACCTGGTGGTCGCGGAAAAGCAGGGCGCGGACTGGAAGAAGCTGGGCGGCACCATCCAGAATGACATTCTCAAGGAATACATCGCGCAGAAGGAGTACATCTATCCTCCTGCGCCGTCGATGCGCCTGGTGATCGACACCTTCGAGTTCGGGACGCACTTCACGCCCCGCTTCAACACTATCTCTATCAGCGGATACCACATCCGCGAAGCCGGCTCCACTTCCTTGCAAGAGCTGGCATTCACCATTTATGACGGCGTCGAGTATGTCGAGTGGGCGCTCAAACGCGGTCTCAACGTTGACGACTTCGGCCCGCGCCTCAGCTTCTTCTTCAACTCACACAACGATTTCTTTGAAGAGATAGCCAAATTCCGCGCCAGCCGCAAGATCTGGTATCGGCTGATGAAAGACCGCTTCAAGGCAAAGAATGAACGCACCCGCCTCATGCGCTTCCACACGCAGACCGCCGGCGTTTCACTCACCGCGCAGCAGCCTATGAACAACATCGCGCGCGTGGCGATTCAAGCTCTGGCGGCAGTGCTGGGCGGAACACAATCACTGCATACCGATTCCTACGACGAAGCCCTGGCGCTTCCCACCGAAGAAGCAGCGCGCATTGCGTTGCGCACACAGCAGGTCATCGCTTACGAGAGCGGCGTTGCCCAAACCGTTGATCCGCTAGGCGGTTCGTACTTCCTGGAAAAGCTCACGATAGACATGGAAAAAGGCGCCTTCGATTACTTCGACAAGATGGACGCGATGGGCGGCATGGTAAAAGCAATCGAGCGCGGCTATCCGCAGAAAGAGATCGCGGAGGCGTCGTACCAATATCAACGCGCGGTCGAAGCCCACGAAAAAGTCATCGTAGGCGCAAACGATTTCATGATCGACGAGAAACCGACCGAGATCCTCTACATCGGCGAAGAAGTAGCCATTCACCAGACCGCAAAGCTGAAGAAGCTGCGCGCGCGCCGTTCGCAAGAATCCGTAACCAAGGCCCTTGACGCACTGAAGAAAGCCGCGGCGCAAGAACCGGTGGTAAAAACAGACGGCAAAATGTCCGACGCCAACACCATGCCCTTCATCATCGACGCAGTCCGCGCCTACGCCACGGTCGGTGAGATCTGCGAAGCCCTGCGCGAAGTTTACGGAACGTACGAGGAAGTGAGCATCACGTAAGAGTTTGTAGGTTTGGCTTTGCGTTCGCAGGACGCCATGAAAATAGCCCGGCATGAAATGCCGGGTCGGGTCCCCTCCGCCGTCTCAGTCCCGAAGGGTGGACGCAAAATCTAGTTAGAACTTGGCAAGAACAAAATTCCGCTCCCTCTTGACGCAAACGTCATCCATTCTATATAGCTGTAAACAGGTTTCAAAATCACGCGCTGCGCAACTCCTTTGCTTTGACGAATTTGCGCTAAGTCATTGATTTTGGCGAATTTATCAGTTCGACGTAAGTTGTTGAATTTGACGAATTTAACTTTAAGGGGGGAGGGGGTACGGAAATTACGCCATGAAAAAAGCCCTCGAACACCTTTCCAAATCCGACCCCGTGATGGCTGCCATCATCAAGCGCGTGGGGCCGTTCAAGATGGCCTACCGCAATCCCGTGTTTCAGATGTTGGTGCGCGCCATCGTCTTTCAGCAGCTGAGCACCAAAGCCGCCGGCACAATTTATGCCCGGTTCGAGGAAGCCGCCGGTGGTGAACTCACTCCCGAATCTATCCTCAACCTCAGCGTCGGCGAGATGCGCAAGGTCGGTCTTTCCAAACAAAAGATCGCATACATCCGCGATCTGGCCGATCACACGATTGAAGGCCGTCTCGATTTCTCGCAATTGCCGGCACTCTCTGACGAAGAAGTCATCGAACGCCTCACCGCCGTAAAAGGCATCGGCGTTTGGACGGCACACATGTTCCTAATGTTCTCCCTCAAGCGCCCGAATGTGCTGCCCACAGGCGACCTCGGCATTAAGTCCGCTATCAAGAAGGCCTACAAAAAGCGATACAAGACCAAAGACGGCTACCCCACTGCCGCCCACATCGAAAAGATCGCCAAGTGCTGGCATCCATATTGCAGCGTAGCCAGTT
>JAICWB010000327.1 GCA_025935035.1 Terriglobales bacterium | reverse complement strand
GGGACTGCAAGCCTTGCGACAATACGGCATCGGCCGCATTGATAAACGGCTGGATCAACTCCATCTTCATGGTTAGGCCCCTGCGCCGGCAGCACTGGCAACTGCGCCGTCTTCTCCCAGCACGTACTTGATCACTTCGTAAAGTACTTCCGGCTTCACCGGCTTCTGCACAAAATGCCGTGCGCCGCGCTGCAATGCAGCAACAATGTTCTCCTGATATCCGACGGAGGACACCATCACCACGCGTGCTTCAGGGTTCTTCTGCACGATCTTTTCGGCAGCTTCGATCCCTTCCATCTGCGGCATGGTGATGTCCATGAGCACGATATCCGGTTTCAAGCGGTCGTATTCACTGATGGCGGTGAGACCGTCGCCCGCTTCTCCCGCTATCTGGCCTCCGAAGCTTTCAATGATTCGGCCCAGATTCTTGCGGGCGAAGACGGAGTCGTCCACGATCAGGTACTGGACGGCCTGTCCATCTTTGCTTCGCTTCACTGGTGCAAACTGCTCCATACCCCCTCCTCTGCTGCTAACTCGGTTCGAACCCCGGTCAAAATTCCCCCGGGTATAACAAAAAATCATTCTTTGCCCGCGCTGGCGGCCTTGCTGCCCTGCTCCGCGCGTCCGGGCCGGCAGTGCGCCTGGATCGTCCCTGCGAGGGCATCCAAGTCGACCACGCGCATCGCGTGTCCGCGCTCGATAGCCGCCTTCGGCATCCCAAACACAACGCAAGACTGCTCGCCCTGAGCGATTGTCATTCCACCTGCGGCTTTGAGCATGCCGAGACCGTTCGCGCCATCTTCGCCCATCCCGGTCATGAGGACGCCAACCGCTTTAGGACCAAACTCCTCGGCCACACTCTTGAACATCACATCGGCAGAGGGACGGTGTCCATTTACCTGCGGATCGTCGCTCAAGATCGCAATGTCGCCCAAAGGTAACTTCTTCACCTTGATATGGCGGCTACCGGGGCAGATCAGAACTCGTCCGGCCTGCAACAGATCGCCCGATTGCGCCTCTTTGACATTTAGGGAGCAGCACTCGTCCAGGCGCCGCGCGAACATGTCGGTAAAACCCTCGGGCATGTGCTGCACGACCACGATACTGCCGGGAAAGTCTACCGGAAATTGTGCAAGCATGTACTGCAGCGACTGCGGCCCTCCGGTCGAGATTCCGATCGCCACGATCCTGGTCGGCTCCTTGGGAGCTCCGGGCTTGCCTTTCGCACGAGGTACTGGCAGAGGCAGATCGAGTTCCGATTGAATCTGGATGCCTCGGCTCTGCGCTGCAGCCTTAATCTTCGAAATCAGCTCACGCGCGATCTCCTGCATGCGCGTCGAGACGTCGGTCGGCTTGGCAACGAAATCGAAAGCTCCCAATGACAGCGCTTTCAATGTCACAGAGGCACCCTGGGTGCTGTGCGAGCTGACGACAATCACGGGTACTCGATGGCGACGCATGATCTCCTTCAGCATCTCCAGGCCACCCATGCCTGGCATTTCAAGATCGAGCGTCACAACTTGCGGGCGGAGTTCTTCGAGTTTCTTCAAACCGAAGTTGCCATCAATGGCTGTCCCGACCACGTGAATCGAATTGTCCGTTTCGAGGATCTGCGGAATGACTTTGCGCATCAGCGCCGAATCATCGACAACCAGCACGCGAATTGGCTTAGTGCTCATTGCCGCACCCCCGCTCCCGCTGCCGCTGCGCGCTCTCCATCGGCAAGAAACAGTCCCGAGGGAGCCGTAGTCGTTAGCGCTGAAGTAAAGCGGTCTACAACCGCCGGCAAGTTAACGATCAGAACGACTCTGCCATCGCCGAGGATGGAAGCACCGCTAACAAGGTCCGTCGCAATGGTCTGATCGTCCAGGGCTTTGATTACAAGTTCTTCTTCCCCTTCAAGGGCGTCAACAATGAGACCGAGCTTGCGGCTGGCAAAGTTGATGACCAGTACAAATAGCTTGGCATGACTGCCCACCTCGTCTTCGGCAGGCTTCTGCCCAAGACGCATCAGCGGCAGTACCTGGCCTCGGAGTTGCAGCACTTCCCAAGTGTCCACGTGGTGCAAATCTGATTCTTTGGCGCGCGCGATTTCCGCCACCGTGTTGAGCGGAATCGCATACAAACGCTCTTCCACCCGGAACAGCAACGCCTTGATAATCGCCAACGTCAGGGGCAACTTGAGACGAAACTTGGTACCGAGACCGGCATGTGTTTCCAATTCGACAGTTCCTTTAAGCCGGTGCAGCACGCTACGCACGACGTCAAGTCCAACACCCCGTCCAGAAATCTCGGTGATCTCGTCCGCAGTGCTGAAGCCTGGCCGGAAGATCAGGTCCAGGATTTCCGAGTCGGTCATTCGGGCCGCTTCGTCGTGTCCGACAACTCCGTTGCGGATGCCTTTGGCTTTGACCTTCTCAACGTCCACGCCGCGGCCATCGTCACTGACTTCAACGATCAACTGGTTGGCCTGGTGATAGGCGTCGAGCGTAATTGTTCCGGCCGCTGGTTTCCCTGCGGCTTCGCGCTCAGCGGCGCTCTCAATACCGTGGCTGACAGCGTTGCGGACGATGTGTGTCAGCGGCTCGGCGATGGCATCAAGGAGGCTCTT
>JAICWB010000034.1 GCA_025935035.1 Terriglobales bacterium | reverse complement strand
TGCACCGGCATTCCCGTCTTGATACCCGGCTCGATGAACAGCGGCTTCAGGTGAAAATAGCGCTCGCACACGTCGCGAAGAGTGGAGTCCATCGGCGGCACAACAGAAGAGATAGCGATGGCGCGTACGCCCTTCGCTTCGATACTTTCCATGGCGAAGAGATTGCGGAAGAGCACGCCATATTCGTCCACTGTCTGCGTTTTCACGGTTGCCACACGCCAGTGCGCGAGCAGATTGGAGTATTGCCCGGCAGGGCCTTCACCGTATAGGCCAAGAACAGTGTTGGTGTTGCCAACGTCCAACAGAAGCAGCATTAGGAGCCTTCCATCGCAGACACTTTACGGATCCCGCCACTTAAAACCGTGCGCACGCCGTCAGCAGTCTGCACCCGCAAAAATCCGCGATCATCCAACCCTAGCGTTTTGCCTGAATATTGCACTGCTGCTTCATCGCGATCATGCACCGCAACAAGCGCTCCGTGAGCGAACGACGACCGCTTCTCAAAGTCCTTGATGATCGCCGACATTGCCTTTGCCGCGTCTTGATGCAGCGTGCTGTACTGGCGGTCGAGCGATTCTAGCAGAGCCAACAAGATCTCTTCACGTGGCCATTCTCGACCGGTCTCAATGGCGATAGATGTAGCCTGGGATGCCAACTCTGTTGGGAAGCGGCTGTGGTTAACATTCACTCCCATGCCTATCACGGCGTGATGTACGCGCCTCATGTCTGCGCTAGTCTCCGTCAGGACGCCGGCCACCTTACGACCACCCAACAACACATCGTTCGGCCAGCGTAGATCGGGAGCCATCTTAGAAATCGAAGTAATGGCATCATGGATGGCGATGCCGGCGACCAATGAAAGCGCCAAAGCTTGAGACGGTTCCATTCGTGGTCGAAGAATGACCGAGGCGTAAATACCTGCTCCCGCCTCTGAGTGCCAGGTATGTCCGCCGCGCCCCCGTCCGGCCAATTGTTCTTCGGCAAGAAACAGACTGCCTTCCGCTGCACCCTGTGTCGCGGCCTGCATGGCCGCCGTATTAGTGGAACCGACCGCTCGGAAGGAGCGTATGTTTTGGGCCTCGCCAAAGATCGTATGCCTCAGGCGCGGCGCTAGGGCTGAGGCGTCAAGGGAGTCATGGCCCAAAGGATTGGTCATGGTCAGTGAAAATGAAAGGGCGTACCGTTAATACAGTACGCCCATCCAGAACAGAATTTCCAGTCTCGCTATTACTTGGCAGTGACGGGCTTCGCCGGACGCGCCTCGATGCTTAGCGCGATCTTGATCTCATCGCCGACGACAGCCGAGCCGGAAGTAATGCCGTAATCCTTGCGGCTCAGCTTGGTCTCAGCCGTAGCCCCGATCACGGTTCCACGAGGGGTGGCCGCTTTATTCACCTCGAACGGCAGTTCAATCTGCTTGGTCACGCCGTGCATGGTGAAATCGCCAATGGCCACGAGCTGGTCCCCGCGTTTCTCGATCTTGGTGCTCTTGAAGGTGATGTCGGGATACTTCTCCACATCGAAGTAGTTCGCGCTCTTCAGATCTTTGTCGCGGTAGTCATTGTCAGTACTGATGCTTGCCGTCTTGATAGTCGCCTCGACAGAGGACTTCGTAATGTCTTTCTCGTCGTAGTTGATAGTGCCGCTGATCTGGCTGAAGCGTCCCGGCACGGTGCTGATCGCCATGTGCCGCACACTGAATGTGGCGGACGAATGTGCGCCGTCAATGGTGTAGGTGTCCGCGGCGAAGGCTGCGGCGGCAAATAGCGCGATAAGCGCACAGATTCCCAATCTCAAATGTCGCATGTGTTCCCGTGCTCCTTAGTTTTCTTGGTGAAGGATTGGACTGCCTGACAGGCCGTTTCGATACAGTTTATTCTGCGTTGCAGCAAAAAAACCAACCTACATCAAACCCGCAGTAATACGCATACTCATGTCGATTGCGGGCGCAGAATGGGTCAATGCCCCTACGGAGATGTAATCCACGCCGGTCTCGGCGTAGGCGCGAACATTGTCCAGCTTTATGCCGCCACTCGCTTCGAGCGGAATGCGCCGGGTATGCGTCTGCACGCGCTCCACAGCCTGACGCACCATTTGCGGCGTCATGTTATCCAGCAGGATAGCCTCTGCGCCGTTCGCCAGCGCTTCATCCAACTCTTTCATGCTGCGGACTTCAATCTCGATGGGCTGCGCGCCCCGGCGGTTCTTATGCGCCTTTTCGAGTACCGCGGCGATTCCGCCGCCCAGCGTGATGTGATTGTTCTTGATCAGCACACCATCTGAAAGGTCCAGCCGGTGATTGAATCCGCTGCCGCAGCGGACGGCATGCTTGTCCAAAACGCGAAAGCCCGGAAATGTCTTGCGTGTATCGAGGATGCGCGCGTGAGTGCCGGCAATGGCATCCACAAACTTTCGGGTAATGGTGGCCACGCCGCTCATGCGTTGCAGCACATTCAGGATCACGCGCTCGCAAGAAAGGATGACGCGCGCATTATGCCGGACGACCGCAACCGGCTGACCCGCATGTAGCCGTACTCCATCAAAGATCTCAGGATGGCTTACGACCTCTGAATGTCCGACTACCGCCCCATCAAGTTGTTCAAACACTTCAATGATGCGGGCCACGCTGCCGATGCCGGAGAGGACGCAGTCCTGCTTAGCAATGACAGTGGCGGTCGCGCGCTGTAACGGATCGATCACTGCATAAGTGGTCGCGTCACGCGTGGCCTTGTCTTCCAGGAGCGCGTTCTCAAGAATCGCCGTAATGCGCCGACTATGCCAATCCAAGGTGGGTCTCCGCGTACAAGCTACCGATTGAACATAACAAAAAAGCCTGCGTTATTGAAGTTCACCGCTTTGCCTGACTGCAAAGGAGATGCCTATTAGCGCAAATCCGCCGATGGCAAAGAACCCCGCATAGTGAAAGAAATGCGTCGGCTCCTCAGAATCAATAGCTGCGTCAGCTCCGCCCATACTGACGTTTGCCGGCCGTCCCGGCGAGTAATAAAGCGTCATATGAGAACCCGGCGGATGGTCTGCTATCCATTGCGGAGCATTCTTACTTGGACGGGCCGTGAACAAAGTACTAGTTGTTGCTTTGTAAAGCTTGCCGTCGACTGAATATTCGAAATGGCATTGCGTGGCTTGCGGGATCGCACCGCTACGTATGCGATGTCCGCTGACTTGCCCGCATCCCAAGACTTCCGCTTGGACGGTGGGCCAAGTCGTTTTGATGGTGTGCAAACGAAGTGACGTTCTGCCCGCAACGACGCAGATCACCAGCGCGACAAAGACCAAGTAACAGCCAAAGAATCCCAGAGTGAGTTTAATAGTCTCTTGACGGGACAGTGGACCGCTGAGGCGGGAAATGCCGAACAGCCTCAACTAGACCACAACCTCAGGGATCTCCATCTCATGACGGCGGTAGGCGGTCAGGAAAGCTTCTACTACGTGCGGATCGAAATCCGTGCCCGAGCCCTTCTCAATGATCTCTCGCGCTTCAAAGGGCGTGGAAGCTTTGCGGTACGGGCGGTCGCTCGTGATGGAATCGTATGTGTCCGCTACGGCGATGATGCGCGCTTCGATGGGAATATCGTCGCCCTTGGTCGGGTGATATCCGCTGCCGTCAAATCGGTCATGATGGGAAAGGATGATCGGCAACACGCGACGCAACGTACCGCCCACCGGTTCAAGGAATTCAATGCCTTTGCGCACGTGCTGCTTCATTTCCGTAAATTCTTCTTCGGTCAGGCGCGCAGCTTTGTAGAGAATGTCGCGGCTGATGTCCAGCTTGCCAATGTCATGCAGCAGCGCCGCGGAGCGCACGTCTTCGATACGGTCTGAGGTCAGCCCATAGCAAGCTGCGATCTTGCAGGCGTAGATCGACGTCCGATAGCTGTGGTTCTGCGTATATTTGTCCTTGGAGATGAACTGTTGCAGGATCAGCAGAACGCCGTCGTACGTTTCTTTTAGTTCTTTCATCTGCGCCTGCTGCTTCTCGTAAAGCGTCCCCATGAAGTAAGCGGTTACGGCGAGGATCCCGCCCCAGATGGTCAGGTCAAACCATTTGTCGTCAATGTGCAGCACGTTGATGGAAGCGGTGGACGAGAACAGCGTCGGCTGCTGATAGACGATAATGCCGACCAAAAAAATGGAAGCGAACGCAGTCAGCACCGCATGCCGGCGTCCGAAAGCATATGCGGAGAATAATGTGGGCAGGGAATAGAAGCCCAAAACCATGCGGTGAGACGAGACCGCGAAATTCATGAGGCCGGCCAACACAAACAAAGACAAGATCAACCAAAACTCAGAATTAGTCTTGGCGAGGAGCTGGGCATTCACCCGCTCTTTGAGTCTTGGTCTTTCCATTATTGTGCTGGCCATGGTCGGAGTGCTAAATCCTAGCCTTTCCCACCGCGATGCGACAACTTAAAAGCACGGGTAGGGCTAAAATGCTCGTATCTAAGGTAATCAACCGTAACAGGTTCTCAATACCTGATCGATGAAGAGGAAGAAAATGACTTTCGCAACCGACCCGATGCATAACATCAAGGCGAACATGAAGGCCGTCTGGATGGCAGGCGATTTTGGTCAGATCGCCAAACGCAACGAAGAAGAGGCGACGGCATTCATCGGTCGCTTAAACCTTAAGCCAGGTCAACATGTGCTGGATGTTGCCTGCGGCACGGGGAACTTATCGATCCCGGCTGCAAGACTTGGCTGTCATGTCACGGGAGTGGACATCGCGACCAATCTTCTCGAACAGGCTGGACTACGCGCGAAAGCAGAAGGCTTGAGTTCCAACGCCCAATTCGTAGAAGGCGATGCCGAGAAGCTGGAATTCGGTGATACGCATTTCGATGCCGTCATAACGATGTATGGGGCCATGTTCGCCCCGCGTCCGCAACTTGTCGCGCACGAATTGTTGCGGGTCTGCAAAGTGGGCGGTTTCGTGGCCATGGCGAATTGGACGCCGGAAGGTTTCGTGGGCGAGATGTTCCGGATGAGCGCAAGGCATTCGCCACCACCTCCGGGAGTTCCTGCACCGGCACTTTGGGGGGACGAAACTACAGCCCGCCAACGGTTTGAACTAGCCGCAAATGAGCTGGGAATCAAGACCATCCATATGGAGTTTCACAAGCGCATGCATGTGATGCGGCTGGAAGAGGACGCCGCCGAGACCGTGCGATTCTTCATCCAGTATTTTGGTCCCACTAACGTCGCGTATTCCAAGCTGGATCCTGCAGGTCAAAGCGCACTTCGCAAGGAACTTGAAGGGCTCTGGAATAAGTACAACGAAGGCGCTTCCGGAAAAGCGAAGATGGTGGTCAAAGCCGAATACCTGGAAGTGATCGTCCGCAGAGCATAGGAGAATGTCATGGCTGCTTCCAACACCGGTATAAAGTGCGAAGGGCTGTCCCAGATAGGGCAGATTGCCATCAACATTAAAGACACGGCACGCGCAACGGAGTTCTATCGTGACCGGCTCGGAATGAAGTTGCTGTTCTGTGCCGGTCCAATGTCCTTCTTTGATTGCGCCGGCGTACGGCTGATGCTCTCGCAGCCATCCGATCCGCGGTTCGATCACCCAAGTTCGCTGATTTATTTCAAGGTCGCAGACCTGCAGGCGCAATATACGGCCATGAAAGCCGGCGGAGTCGTGTTTGAAGATCAACCGCACATGGTGGCTGCGATGCCGACGCATGACCTATGGATGGCGCACTTCAATGACACCGAGGGAAATCTATTGGTGCTGATGTGCGAGGTGCCAAAATAAGCAGGTGAGCGAGCTATGCCTTTGGCAGTCCGGCAAGCGCTGATTGTATTTTTGCGATCAATCCAGCCAGCTCCTCCGCGCGCCGCTTGATGCCTTCTTTCACCTTCTCTGGCGCTTTAGCCATGAACTGTTCATTTGACAGCTGGCGTTGAGCGCTGTCTTTCTCTGCCTCAAGCTTTTTCAGTTCCTTCGTCAGGCGCTCGCGCTCGGCGGCCACGTCAATCTTCTGCTCGTAAACCACTCGCACTTCATAATGCGGCGAGACTTTAGCGCCCGCGGCATTGGCAAGCGATTTCTCAGTGAACGTAAGGCTTTCCGCGTTTGCCAGCTTCTGAATGGAGTTAAGATTCTGTTCTAATGTCTTGCGAATACCATCTTTAGCTTGCGTCTCCACCGGCGTCTTCAGTTTGTTCTCAACTTTCATCTCCGCCCGAATGGTGCGCACGTCCACGATGAACGATTGCAGCAAAGCCATTTCAGCTTCCGTAGCCGAGTTCACCAGCTTCGAGTCCGCTACGGGATAGCGCGTCAACGCGATCGACTTCGCCGGAGGCTTGCCGTCATAAACCGCATGCCAGATCTCTTCAGTGATGAACGGCATGAACGGCGAGAGTAGTCGCAGAGAACCTTCAAAGATGTGCAACGTAAAAGTCAATGCTGTCTTCGTCGTGGCTTTATCTGAGTCAGATTCGCCCGCGTTCAAACGCAGTTTCACGATCTCGATATACCAGTCGCAGAACTCATTCCAGAAAAAACGATATACCGCGTTGGCGGCCTCATCGAAACGATAAGCCTTGAGCGACTCATCCAGCGCCTGCGTGACAGCATGGAAGCGTGAAAGGATCCATTTATCTTCCAGCGTTTTCGCGTCTGGCGTCTCTGCCGGATCAAATCCAGCGGCGGTCCAAGCCCCGCTCTGCTGGGCTTTGTCCATATTCATGAAGATGAAGCGCGCCGCATTCCAGATCTTGTTTGCAAATGCTCGATAGCCTTCCGTGCGGTCTTCGTTGAAAGCAATGTCGGTTCCCGGCGCTGCCATGGAAGCCAGCGTGAATCGCACGGCGTCGGTGCCAAAGCGCTCGATGATCTCAATGGGATCGATCACGTTTCCCTTAGTCTTTGACATCTTCTGCCGGTCAGCATCGCGAACCAGCGCATGAATGTAAACTTCGCGGAAGGGAACGCTGGCTTTCAGTTTCTCTTCGCGTTGCGCATCGTTGAGCGAATCGAGCTTGTTTTCATCGCCCATGAACCAGCAGCCCATCATGATCATGCGCGCCACCCAAAAGAACAGGATGTCGAACCCCGTAATGAGCAGAGAAGTCGGATAGAAAACTTCCAGGTCTTTCGTCTGCTTCGGCCAGCCGAAGGTGGTGAACGGTAATAGAGCAGACGAGAACCACGTGTCCAGCACGTCCGTGTCCTGCTCGATCTTGGCGCTGGCGCAATGAGCGCATTTCGCCGGAGCTTCGCGCGCTACCGTGTCCTGTTTGCAGTCCGCACAGTGCCAGGCGGGAATGCGGTGTCCCCACCACAACTGCCGCGAGATGCACCAATCATAGATATTATTCATCCAGTTCAGGTAGATGGTCTTGTAATTCTCTGGCGTGAACTTGATGTGGCCTTTTTCCACCACTTCGATCGCTCGCTTCGCCAACGGCGCGATCTTCACGAACCACTGCGTAGACAGCCGCGGCTCGACAACCGTCTTGCATCGGTCGCATTTGCCAATACTCAGCATGTGCTCTTTCACATGGCCCAGCAGATGCTCTTTCTCAAGGTCCTCTAGCACCTTCTTGCGCGCGGCGTAACGATCGAGGCCGGCGTAAGGGCCGGCGTTCTCATTGAGCTTCGCCGTCTCGTCCATGATGTTGATCTGCGCAAGGTTGTGGCGCTGGCCGATAGCGAAATCGTTGGGGTCGTGCGCGGGCGTGACCTTCACCGCGCCGGTACCGAACTCGGGATTCGCCCAATCGTCGGCGATGATCGCCACTTCGCGATTGACCAGCGGCACGCGCACCACGCGGCCGATGAGCGTTTTGTAGCGTTCATCCTTCGGATTCACGGCGATGGCGGTATCGCCCAGCATCGTCTCCGGACGCGTGGTCGCCACGGTGATGTAATCCTTGCTGCCAATGATTGGATAGCGGATCTCATATAACTTGCCTTGCGTCTCTTCATGGACGACTTCAAGATCAGAGATCGCG
The DNA here is from genome assembly GCA_025935035.1 of Terriglobales bacterium. Lineage (GTDB taxonomy): Bacteria > Acidobacteriota > Terriglobia > Terriglobales > Acidobacteriaceae > JAICLA01. The sequence continues at coordinate 10,532 of JAICWB010000034.1, read as the reverse complement.
GTCATGCATCGCGGACACCAATTCACGATATATTTGCCGCGGTAGATCAGTCCTTGCTCGTACAAACGCACGAATACTTCCTTCACCGCGACGGAGAGGTTCTCGTCCATGGTGAAGTACTCGCGTCCCCAATCAACCGAAGCTCCGAGCCGCTTCATCTGGTCAAGGATGGCGCCACCGTAATGCCGCTTCCATTCCCAAACGCGCTCAATGAACTTTTCTCGGCCCATGTCCTGCCGCCTCTTGTTCTCAGTGGCGAGCTGGCGCTCCACCATCATTTGCGTGGCGATGCCGGCGTGATCGGTGCCCGGCAACCAAAGAGTGTTTTCACCGCGCATGCGATGCCAGCGGATGATGATGTCCATCTCCGTCTGGTTGAGCATGTGGCCCATGTGTAAGCGCCCGGTGACGTTGGGTGGGGGCAAAAGCAGGTCAAAAATGTTTTTTGCGGAATCCGGCGTACTTACGTGGAAAAGCTTCTCCGCCACCCAGTACTCAGCCCATCGCGCTTCGATCGCGCCGGGGTCATACGCCTTGGGAAGTTCGTGGGACATGATTTGTTAGAGAGCCCTGCTGAATCTTCAATGATAGCAGCTAGCATCAGCAGCAACTTGCATCGCAAAAGCAAAAAGCATCTAGCGAAAAGTCACTAGATGCTCGGTGCTAGATGCTAACCGCTTGCTTACTTCTTTTCCGGATCCAACTCCTTCGCCACTTCACTCATGATGGCCGGCATCATCTTAGCCATGGCGCGATGAACTGCTGCAGCGATTAGGTTGGGATCGGTGACCGTGACATTCGGCTTTCCGCCAACAGTTGCTGCCGCAGCCATGGCTGATGGAGCTTCCCCGCCTACGGCTGCAGCCAATGCGTTGGCCAGTTCAAGGTCATGCCCAACGGTTTGCACGGGAGCAGCGGCAGGAACTGCTTGCACCGCCGGGGCCGGATCCAGCATCGGCTCTTCCACGTGCGGTGCGACTTCCATTTCCTGAACTGCTGCATGCATCTGCTCTACCAATGCAGCATCCACAGGAGGCGCCGACTGGATCGGCGCCTCAACGATTGGCGATGCTTCGGCGATGGTTTGGCTCGCTTCGGCAACCGGCGCTTCGTAGTTGCGCTCGATCATCGGGTCTGGGGCAATCTCTACGTCTTCCGACGCCAACATAGCGGTTTGTGCAGATATCTCAAGGTCCGCCGGGCGCTCAATCTTTATCGTGCGTTCGTAGATCGGGGTTTCGTCCACCACTTGGGGAATCGGTTGCGTGCGCTCGATAACGGGCTCGGGAACAACCGTCGCAGCAGCCGCCACTTCCGGCTCCTCTTGCGCCTCTGAGATCTCTTCCGGCTCCGCCTCCACAAGTTCATGCTCTTCTTCAAAGCCGCTGGACATCGCGGCAGCCACACGCGCTTCAAAATCATCGTCTGTAGCCGTCGCAGGCGGCGCTGGCTCGGGTGCGTTCTTCGCCATGAACTCTGGACTGTTGATCTCAACGTGCGCAGCTAACGCCGGGTCTTTCACTGGAATCGCGTAGCCGTCGTTTCCCGCTTCGCTTGCTGGAGCGTCAAACATAGGATCGCGCCCCGAAGCGGCTGGCGCGCTGAACGTCGGCGGAGCAATGGGAATCGTGTGCTGCTCTTCGACCATCGCCACCGGTGGCGCCTGCATTAGGTTCTCGATGCGCTCTGATTCCATGGGAGCTAAACTCGTCGTCGCGTCAAACGCTGGAGTTGCGGCAGCAGGCTCCGCGAACGCCGGCGCTTGAAAAGCGGGAGGCACCATGGCTGGTGCTGCTTCTATCGGGGCAGCGGCCGCAAAATGCTCTTCCATGTCCATGCCGAAGGCGGGGGCAGCCGCTTCTGCGTGGTTCATCTCTATAGTGTTCCGCTTGGGCGCTTCCGGTTCTGATTCCTGCTTCCAATCGTTGTAACTCTGGTCTTTGAACTCTTCGACCTGCTTCTTTTCAAGCGTGACCGTTTTTTCCGGTGGCGGCGCGGCCTTTTCCATCAGCTTCTGGATGGTGGCAATTAAATCCGTGGCTTCAAACGGCTTGATGATCACGCCGTCAGCCTTTACGCGCTGGACTTCAGTAGGTTCGTAGTGCTCCATCTTGCCGATAGTTAGCAGCACCGGGGTCTTCGCGATGTCCATGTTTGCGCGGATCTTCTCGCAAAGCTCGAATCCGGTGTAGCCGGGCATGTTGATGTCAAGGATGATGCAGCCGTATTTGTCCGCCAGTTTCTTCGCGGCGGCGGCGCCGTTGCTTACGGCCACTACCTCATATCCAGCGGAGATCAGGATCTCTTTGCCCATCTTTTGGGCGGTCATGCTGTCATCTGCAAGCAGGATCTTAGTGGGCACAGTTCATCCTTCGTAGGGGAGCGAATGCATAGGGAAAATTACTGTTTTGCACAACTTAAGTCAATGGACAGACACCTGATTCATGTCGAGACAATAGCTTAGTCCCACTTAAGGTGACTCCAAGCGCAAATCCATGCCGCAAGGTGAGCGCGCCAACCTGCGCGTTGATTCCACGCGTCTTAATGGGGTTCGACTCCATACAGACTAAGGAGAAGCGTCATGGCAACCAAAAAGAAGTCCAGCAAACGAAAGTACAGCAAAAAGTCCGGTACTTCCGTGAAGCGCGAGATGCATCGCTACAAGAAAGGCACAGCGAAAAGCGGCAAGGGCGGCAAAGGCGGCAAAGTGAAGAGCCGCAAGCAAGCCATAGCTATTGGACTGTCAAAGGCGCGCAAGAAAGGCGCAAAGGTTCCAAAGAAAAAATAAATTAGCAGCACCGGGGATACATGCTTAAAGCCGTGATCTTTGACATTGACGGAACACTGGTCGATTCCGTTGAACTACACGCGCGTGCCTGGCAGCAGGCATTTGAAAAGTTCGGCAAGAAGGTGCAGATTGAAGAGTTGCGCAAACAGATAGGCAAGGGCTCTGACCAGCTTCTGCCGCTTTTTTTTACGCCGGACCAACTGGAACGCTTTGGAAAAGAGATGGAAGATTTTCGCGGCGAGCTGTTCAAGCGCGAATTTCGTCCGCAGGTGAGGCCATTCGCGCGCGTGCGCGAACTTCTCTTGCGTATTCACGCAGATGGCCGGAAAGTCGCGCTGGCGTCCTCTGGCGGACGCGCCGACATGAGTTATTACAAACGCCTGCTCAACGTTGAAGACCTGGTCGAAGATGATGCTTCTGGCGACGACGTGAAACGCTCGAAACCGCATCCTGACATCTTTGCTGACGCGCTAAAGATGCTGGGGGGACTCAAAGGCCATGAAGCCATCGCGGTTGGCGACACGCCTTATGACGCCGAAGCCGCCAACAAGATCCATTTGCGCACCATTGGTATTCGCGGCTATTGGGACGACAAGCAATTGCGCGATGCAGGCTGCATCGAGGTCTTTGCAAGCCCTGCGGAACTTTTGGAAAACTATGAAAAGTCAGCGCTCGCCGAAGTAGACGAAGAAGAAGAAACGGAAGGCGCGGCCTAACTACTTCTTGGCCTTCTTGCCAGTGCTCTTCGGCTTCGACTCCTTACTGTCAGGTGTCGATTCCGCCTTGGTCGCGTTCGTTTCCGTCGCTGCGGAGCTTTCGCTTGAACCCTTGGCGGCGCTTGATGCCCCGCCGCCATCGCCCTTCTTCGCGTAGTCGGTCACATACCAGCCCGTGCCCTTGAACTGCACTGCTGAGCGCGAGATCAGCTTCTCCACCGCGCCCCCGCACTCAGGGCACTTTTTGATAGGCGGATCCGAAAAGAGCTGGATCTTCTCAAACTTGTGTCCGCACTTCTTGCACTGGTATTCGTAAAGAGGCACGTGATTAAATCCTAGGTGGTGCTATGTCTTTAAAATTCTATATTAGCTGATGACACCTCGCGCGTACTCGCCTCTTTGAGTTGACTCGGAGTACCCTAGGACGGCATGAGACGTTCTATTGCCATTGCGATCGGCTTGGCTGCTATTGCCTGCACGGTCTGCTTCGCTGAAGAAGATGCCAAACGGGAAGCTGTGGCCACTTATCTAAGTGCCGCCATTGCCGGCGTCGAACAGATTCATGATCCAAAGATGGCGCTCAGCATATTGGAGGAAGCCGGCAAATCGTTGAAGGACGGGTGCCGGAATCGTTGCCAAGGCGTCTTTGACAATCTCTATGAATCGATAGTTCACGGCACACAAAGAAGAAGCAACACTGAGCGCGCTGATCTCTTTCGTCGATTCCTGCATGTGGTATCCCGCGTAGATTCGCAGCTGGCGGCAGCGTACACGGAGCGGTTCCGAAATGAACGCCCGGACATCAAGTTGGATAGTTGGGCGACCGCGAATGACCTGTTCGACGAGGATTACTCCCAGAGTCTTCGGATCGCCTCTTTGGCCGCTATATCTGACTCGGACTTTCCTGATGCTGCGTTGACGTACCTGCGCAAAGCCGCGGCACGATCACAAGAGGACGTTGAAGATCTCAACCGCGAAGTTTTGACTCGTTCCGCTGTTTTTCCGCTCAATTCGCGGCTGGAACTATTGGGCTACGTAGTTGGAAGCCAGCGGATACCCCAGTTCATGGGCGACTCTTTGCTAGATAAAGATTTTGTAGAACAGCCGCCTCTGGCCACAAGACTTGATGATGCATCGACCGCCAGGTTTGTGGAGCAACTCAAGCTTAACCCGCTGACTTCTGCTCGGGATGACTTCTATGTCCTCCTGTTGACTGAGGCTCATCTAAAGGGCGCCAAACCGAAGATCATCGCGAGCCTTAAGAGGGCAGAGGCACATGACACAGAGAACCTGACGCCCGAGGTGGTGGCAAAGGTTTCCGCGGACGTTGCGAAGTGGATGGCTGCGGGAGACGCCGTAAAGAGATCTGCACAAAAAAGTGTCCGCAGTAATCAAAGCTCTGAAGAAGATAAACTCCACTACCGCGCCATCGTTCTTCAGGCATTGTCGCTCGCTCACGAAGAGAAGCTCGACGAAGCGCTTGACTTGGTGTCAGACCTGCCACTGCGGGTGCAAGACAACGTGCGTAACGCGCTCTTGCTCGTAGTCGCAGATTCCGTCACCTCTAACCAGAAGGCTAAGGAACTAATGGATCGCGCACGAAGCGAAACCCGCTCGGACTTCGTACTCGCCTATGTGCAAGCAGCAGTGGCCAGGGTAGCTGCGCAGCCGCCAAAAGATTCAGATCAGGATCCGTCATCATTGCTCAACGGTGTCGAAGATATTGCGGGACATCTCAGAGGAACTGGAAGGCTTGTGCTCCAACTTCGCGCAGCCAACATATGGATCGCGGTAGACAGTGACAGGGCGTTCGCCGCTCTCGATACTTCACTCAAAGATCTTAACGAAGATGCAGGCCTCGATGGCGCACCGCTTCTCACCATGATAATGGGTGTGCCGGGAATGTCAGGTCAATACATGGTCGGCCAGGCAAGCGTGTACCAGTTCGTCCGCAGGCTGGCAAAGCAGGACATCGATTCCACGCTGCTGCATCTGTCTGTTTCGAACCGTGATGATATCCGGCTGCGAAGCATCGTGGCAGCCTGTGCGGAATATCTATCAAGCGACGAGCAGCGGGATAGTTCGTCAGTCTCTTCTTCAAAGCAATGAGTCCATCCCTCGAATCAGGCCTCTACGTTGTTGCCACGCCTCTCGGCAACCTTGAGGACATCACCCTACGCGCCTTGCGTGTGTTGAAAGAAGTTTCTGTCATCGCGTGCGAAGACACACGCCAAACGCAGAAGCTGCTGAACAAATATGGTATTGAGACGCGCACGCTCAGTTATCACGACCACAACGAGCAAACGCGTTCCGCGGAACTCATCGTGAAACTCGAAGGCGGTGAATCCGTGGCTCTAGTCTCGGACGCTGGGACGCCGGGGATCTCCGATCCCGGATATCGGCTTATTACGCTCGCCATCCGTCACAAGATCAAAGTCATTCCCGTGCCCGGTCCAGCAGCCTTCGTTGCTGCGCTGACCGCGAGTGGTCTACCCACCGACGCGGTCGTCTTCGGCGGATTTCTTTCCGCCAAACGCGGGGAGCGGCGTGATCAGCTCGATGCGATCAAAGCTTCGCAAGCTACGCAAATATTCTACGAAGCGCCACACCGGTTGATCGAGACCTTGGAAGATGTGGCGGAAATACTTGGGCCGGAACGCAAAGTTGTAGTCGCGCGGGAAGTCACAAAAATCTATGAAGAGTTCATTCGCGGCGCCGCGAAAGAAGTCTTCGAGTCTTTGCGCCACAAAGAAGTGCGCGGTGAGATCACGCTGCTTATCGGCAAGGCGGAACCGAATAGTCATGCCGAGCCCGTGGCCGATGTTGGCGCCCGTCTCGCTGATCTGATGGCGACTGAACAGCTAGACGAAAAGTCCGCCCTAAAACGCCTTGCCAGAGAGACCGGCCTTGGCAAAAGCGAGCTCTACAGACGCGTACAGCGGTACAAAAAGCCTTAGTCGCAAGCTTCCTATCTTTTTGATAATAAAGAGGTAAACTAGCGGCATAAAGCCACAGTAACTTGAGCGCATGCCTTGCCAAGCATCTAATTTCCCTGTAAGTGAGGCAAGTATGGACCCGCGCAAGAACCCGCAAGTTGTGGTTGATTTGCACCGTTTATTGCAGTCGCTTTCAGATCGCACCGCAGCGCTCTTATCGTCGCTTGAGAACTGGGACCCGCTCCACAAACCTGTGCGGGAGATTGACGACCAGGTCCGCAAAGTCGTGCCGATGGTGCGTTCACTCCTTCCGCAGTCTGATGTGGCGTCAGTGGATTACGACACTGGCCATCGCTTCTCCGCAGCGCCGAAGCGCGCTACCATCCTTTACATTGACGACAATCCCGATCGTCTCATGCTGTTGCGCTCAGTGCTGGAGATGAAGGGCTATACCGTGCTTACCGCCGACCACGGCCGCAAAGGTCTGGAGCTTTTTCTTTCAGAGGCGGTGGACCTGGTCATTCTCGACTTCCACATGCCTGGCATGAATGGCGACGCCGTCGCCGGCAAGATGCGCAAGCTGCGCCCGACTATTCCCATACTCATCTTCTCCGGCTCGCTCTCGCTGCCCGATAAGATCATTGCCATGGTGGACGGCTTCATCTCCACTTCCGAAGAGCCGGAAGTTCTGCTGGAGCGGATCGGTAATCTGTTGGGACGGATGAGCGCGCGGGCAAGCTAGGCTCTCGGAATCGCCGCGTGCCGGCAACAGCCTGAACTACGCACTCCATGCAGAAGGCCGACCGTTCACGGTAGTAGAATCCGACGAATGGACTACCTCTTCACGCCCTGGCGCTACGCCTACATCACCGGGGCGCATCAGCCCGATGCGCCTAAGGAATGCCTTTTTTGTGCGCGCGCAAAAGCCGCCGACGATAAAGCAGCGCTCATAGTCCACCGCGGCAAGAACTGCTACGTCATTCTGAATGCGTATCCTTACACTAACGGACATGTGATGATCGTGCCGCACACCCACGCGTCTGAGCTGAACAAGCTTTCCGCGGAAACCGCTGCCGAGCTCATGCATCTGTCACAGCGTCTGGAACGCGTGTTGCGCGAACTGTACCGGCCCGATGGGATCAATCTCGGCATGAACATTGGACAGGCCGCCGGCGCCGGGATCGCCGACCATCTGCACATGCACATACTGCCGCGCTGGGTGGCGGATGCGAACTTCATGTCGGTGATCGGCGAGACTCGCATGCTGCCGGAGACGCTGGATGTGACTTGGGAACGGATCTCCAAGGCTTTGAAGTCTTAGCGCTTTCGGCTACAGAAACTAGGCGCTAGCCGCTGGTTTTTGGGATATGCTTCGCGTACAGACCCGTCAAAAACCAAGTGGCCCACAGCAAAGCCAACCCAGACCTGAAGGCCGAGCGGCGCAAGCTGGAAGAGGAGCGCCACAAATTCCGCTCGTCGCTTTCTGCGGAGACCGTGCGTGAGTGGACGCGCCACGATCAGCGCGTAGGCGTGGTACTCAGCGGAGGCGGCGCGCGTGGCGCCTATGAAGCGGGCGTTTTGCTGGCTTTTCAAGACGCGCAACTGCCCACGCACATCATTGCGGCAACATCCATCGGCAGCATCAATGCAGCGTTCTATGCCGCGCATTCTGAAACCGTTGTCGGCAATGCGGAACACGCGGTCGAAGCCTGGTATGACATCACCCCTACTACTGTGGGCATAGACTGGTTTCGCTACATCTTGGTGCTCACAGGACTTACAGCGGTCACGGCCGGCCTCGGAAATCTCTTCCGCGAGTGGGCGTGGGAGAATGGCGTTTACATCCAGCTCTCGCGTCCGAAGTGGACGTGGTTCTCGCTCTTCCTCACCGGCGCGGCTGTACTCTTTTATTACGACAAAGTCTCTTACCTGTTCCACGTCCTGGGGAACTATATCTTCAAACGCCGGTGGTTGCCGGACAAACGCAAAGTCATCGAGTCGATCGTCGCCAACGCCATCGTGTGGGGATGCGGCATCGCGTTTCTGATGCTGGCGCACATTCATGTGAGCACTGGCGAGATCCTCGATTCAAGTTACGATCTGTTTCTTACGGCAGCGGCATTTGCGCTCATCGCTGCCATGGGATTCCTTTTTCGCAAGCAGGTCAGCCTGTTCAGCCACAAGTTTCTGCGGCTTCCACTACGCACAGGCTTGTTCCCGAATTTCGAGCGTACACGTTTCCTGCGAAGCCGCATTCCACTTCGCGGCCTGATGAATTCGCCTATTCGTGTCGCCATGACGGCCGCGGACGTCAGCACCGGTTCAGAAGTGGTCTTCACCAATGCGAAGGCCGAAGACTTGATCCGCGATCGCGGCGTGGACGGCGGCTTCGTGATGCGCGAGACCAGCCACGCCAGTGATCTGTTGCTGGGCATGATCGCGTCGTCGGCATTCCCTATCGTTTATGAAGCTGTCCCCATGCGCAAAGGCATTTATACCGACGGTGGGATCGTCAGCAATCAGCCCATACGACCCGCGATCCGCCTTGGGGCAGACGTTCTGTTCCTTGTGATGGTGGAAGCCGGAGAGCAAAAACGAACTGACATCAAAACATTTCTCGATCTGGGCGTTCGCGCCATCGACATTCTCACCGCGCAAAACCTAAAGTCTGACTTGCGCATGTTGAAGAGTGTGAACAGCCTCTGCGCGCAATACGCAGAAGAATTAAATGTGCGCGCCGAGCAGGTTCGTCTACATGTGGGCGACCGTTGCTACCGATATCTCAAAGCTTTTACCATTGCGCCCGGAGAAGACCTTGAAGCCGGCGTCCTCGATTTCGACGGTGCACTCACCGCGCCCGGCGTGTTGCGCGGATATCAAGATGGCATCCGCCGTGTTCGTTCGTTCGCCGCATATCTTTCAAATCTTCCTGCCGAGATGCCGCCGAGAGAGGTGCGCTTGGTGCCAGACCAACTCAGCGAAGATCACCACCTGCGGGCGAAAGCGGCAAAGACTACGTAAAGAAATTCACAGCAGCGCTAGCCAGCTACTCTCGATTCACGGACTTCCCGCTTACAGGGTCGAGCATCCCACTGAGAGAAGAAATCTGCTTCCCGAGGGAGAGCTATGGCTTTGTACAGCAATTTACGCGACTACCGTTTTAACGACACTGATCTTGATGACATCCGCGGTGCAGAAGTGTACGGCTTTGATGACGAGAAACTGGGCAAGATCGACGATGTGATTTTTGACAGCGCCAGCGGCGAGCTGCGCTATGTGGTTCTGGACAGCGGCGGATGGCTGTCATCCAAGAAGTTTTTAGTGCCCGCGCGCCAACTCATGATCCGCAATGAGCAGGACAAAGATTTTCACGTCAGTTTGACCAAGAAACAGATAGAACGTTTCCCTGAATACAACGAGCGGTCGTTCGAATCCGATGCGGAATTCACTGACTACGAAAAGCGCTACAAAGAAGCGTACTCAGATGGCCCGGTGATGCATCGCGAGGGCAGCACTCACGCGATTACACCAGAGACCGTCGCCGGCTCCGGCGGTGGAGACGGCCAGCATCACGCCTCGCCACGCCGCATCGCCCATGACATGCCGCGCTTCGGCGCTACCTCCAGCACTGATAGCACCGCCACCGGAGGTTTGGTCGGCGATGTGGATGAAGAGCCGACACTCACCGGCCAGCGAAAAACGGTGGCTCGCCAGATCGATGAACCTGTCACCGACGAAGAAAGGTCGCTCTTTTACAACGACCACAACGCCCGCATGCAGACTTTTGAAAACTGGTTGCGCAAGTATCGTGAAGACATCTTGCGTAAGCGGAGGGAAGACAATGCGGCGTAAAAGTTAGTCGCGTTTCAACATCTTTAGGAGCTCGGCCTCATCGATCACGGTGACGCCGAGCTCTCTTGCTTTATCCAGTTTCGATCCGGCTTCAGTCCCGGCCAACACGAAGTCCGTCTTCTTACTAACGGAGCCGGAGGTGCGTCCGCCGGCGTCTTCAATCATCTTTTTGGCTTCATCGCGCGAGTAGGTCGGCAGCGTCCCCGTGATCACGAACGTCTTGTCGGCAAGCTGGGTGCC
>JAICWB010000066.1 GCA_025935035.1 Terriglobales bacterium | reverse complement strand
TACGAACGCGATGCGCAAGGCAATGGCGAATTCATTTTAGGTAAGTGGGACGAGAATCTTTCGTACGAGAGTTGAGCTATGAAGATCGAATCGATCACAGTGCGTGAGATACAGATGCCGCTGGTGCATTTCTTTGAGACCAGCTTCGGCCGGACGACCGGGCGCCGGATCATCCTGGTAACGGTACAAGGCGAAGGCATCACTGCGTGGGGCGAGTGCGTGGCGGGTGAGCACCCGCACTATTGCGAAGAGTGCGTGGAGACGGCGTGGTACGCCATCACGAAGGAACTGGCGCCGGCGCTCATTAATAAAGATGTGAAGAAGCCGGGCGATTGCGTGCCGATGATGGCGAGTATTCGCGGAAACCGCATGGCGAAGGCGTCGTTGGAGAACGCACTATGGGCCGCTGAGGCGTTGAAAGAGCAAGTGCCGCTGTGGAAGCTGGTTGGCGGAACGCGGAAAGAGATCGCGTGCGGGGTGTCGATCGGAATACAGAATTCGCCAGAGGAACTGGAAGAAAAAGTCGAGAAGGAACTGGCTGCGGGATATCAACGCATCAAGTTGAAGTGCAAGCCGGGTTGGGACTTGAAGATATTTGAGCGCATTCGCAAACGGTGGCCGAACATTCTGCTGAGCTGCGATGCGAATTCCGCGTACACCCTCGCCGATACAGAACACTTGAAAGAGTTCGATCAATACAAGCTGCTGATGATCGAGCAGCCGCTTTGGCATGACGATTTCTATTTCCACGCCGAGCTGCAGAAGAAGATCAATACGAAGATTTGTCTGGATGAGGCGATCCGCAATGCGCGCGATGCGGAGGCTGCGATCGCGCTGGGCGCGTGCGGCATCATCAATATAAAGGTGGGGCGCGTGGGTGGCATGACCGAGGCCATCAAGGTGCATGATGTTTGCCAGAAGCGGAGCATTCCGGTGTGGTGCGGCGGGATGCTTGAGTCGGGAATCGGGCGCGCGCACAACGTGGCATTGTCTACATTGCCGAACTTTAAGTTGCCGGGCGATGTGTCTGCGTCGCAGAGATATTGGAAGGAAGATGTGATCGAGCCGGAAGTGACAGTGTCAAAGAAGGGGACCATCACTGTTTCTGACGCCGCGGGTACTGGATATAAAGTGCGCGAAGATCTCATCGAGAAGCTGACGGTGCGGAAAGAGCGCATTCACCCGACGACCGCGGCAGTGGGGCATTAATGCGGCACGGAGGCTGACGCGACGTCCTGCTTCTTCAGCAGATCAACCGCTTGCGCAAGGGTGAGATCGTCAGGCACGCGGCGGAAATCAGTGGCCGTTTGCTTCGCCAGGAAGTTGATGGATTTGAACAAGAGGACTTGGCCGTTCCCGGCGAGGTCCATGTGAGTGAGCCGCCAGGCTCCATCGCCGAAGCGGCGTTGTTCCAGTAGCAGCTTGCTACCTTTATTAATGTGACCGATGAGACCCCAGCCGACATTGATGTCGCTGGTCTGCGCGCCGTCGAACTTCAGCAGGCGCTTGTCTTTGGCGTCAATGTAAACCAGACCTTCGGCGGCGCGGAAGATGATGGTCTCGCGCGTCGTGGTGTGGAACGCTGGGTTGGGTTTGAAACGCAGACGGATTGTGTCGCGGCCATCGATCTGCCCGGTGCCGTCGTAGGTGTAGAGCAGGGCGTCTGGCATGGCTTTGATGATCGCCAGGAAGCGGTCTTGTTCTTTCTTCTGGTCATCGCGCTTCCGCTGTTGCTCGGCGGGATTGGCAATCAGGTTGGCGAGCCGTTGGTCGTCGGCTGCGCGCTCTGCGTCGGTGAGTGGTCGGCCGTTCAGGCTGATTAGGCGCGCGACGATACCGTCTTTGGTCTCGATCATGTCCTTGACCTGCAGACCGGACTTCGATTCCTTGGATAGCCGATACATATAGGAACCAGCCGGGTGCTGGTTGGCCTGGACCTCGTTGGCCACAGCATCTCGCACGAGTTGGGCAGGGTCTGGCGTCTGCGCTGCCGGCAGGCTGGCGCATAGGCAGAAAAGTGCCCAAACTGACGTGCGAAGACTGGTCATAGTAATGTGTCGCGGAATGCTATCTGATTAGACGGGAGAAGCAGAGTGGCCGTTGCAGGAGTTATGAAAGGAAAAGGCAGCCACGAAGTGGGCTGCCTTTTCAGAGATGAGGCCAGATTAAGTCGGCTCTTCTGGAAGTAGTCCTTACCAGTCGTGCTCTCACGGAGAACCAAAGTTCCCCTGGTTTATAAGTTCCCCTTGCGAGAACGGCTGATTCCCAAATGAACCGACACTTTTTAATAGGCAAGTTTCGTGCCAAAGGGGGTAGAACTTTAGCGAAGTTGAGAGTTGCTGGAAGCCGCATGTTTATTGGTCGAACCAAGGCGCCAAGCCGGCGGCGTCTGTGAAGTCTCAGAACGTAGGGGATTAAGGTGCCTAAGGTGAGTACCAGATTTCCGTTTTAACGACCGTCGAACCATATGCGCTAATAGCTAGTTCCTATGAATGACGTTCGTTTTTTCGATTTCGGGAAAGGGAAAGGCAGTTAACTTCGCAATCGAGGCATTGGAACAAGTGTTTAGCTGGGCAAAAACAAAGGAGCCTTCATGAATCCCCCCAAACTCGCCCAGCGAGACTCAATCCGTCTTTTTTCCATCAATAATCAGACTGTGGCCGTGATCACCGGCAAGAAGCCGAAGAATTACGATGTGCCGCACCTGGTGAAGCAGGGTGAACGGAGGCTGGTGATTGAATTTGCCGCCTCGGTAGAAGCCTTGGCCGAAAGTGGCAGCCTCGACTCCTACATCATCGTTCAGCCGGTCTTGATCACAACCAAGCTCGGGGCCGTGGAGGTGTGGCACGCCAACGGCTGCGATCGGATCAACGTTGAATCCCTATGCAGAGAGAGCCGCGAGGGAGAGCCCGGCATGCTGGGGATTTCGCAGGACTTCTCACTCGAGGCGGCAATCAAGGATGCTCTTTCCCGGCTCACCCCTGAAGCGCAGAGGGAACCTCAGCTGTTTGACGTCGTCTCAATGGGTGCGTTGTACGGCGGCTTTTCCGGCTTCAGCAGACTGTTCGTGCGGATGGCGCCGGCGGACTTTCAAGAGCCGGAAGGCTTCCCGTCGAGCCGCAAGAATGTCAGAAAAGGTCGCGAGTACCGCACTCGTTGCCAGTCAACCTCACCTTAGTTCCCAGACGAGGGCCTTACGTAACGCGGGAGTCATCAGTTGGGCTAAGTTACTGATTGACAATTTGTGTCACCCGACATACGATTCGCGGAATCCCGAATTCTGCCTATGAGTTAGCGGGATTCGGCTCTGTCCGCGAGTGCCGGCCACAAAATCTTAAGAACGGGTAGGTTTACTGAGATATGTCTCAGCGTCTGGGCGATCTTCTGGTCAAAGAGAAGGTCCTATCGCCAGAACAGCTCGAAAAAGCCCTCGAGACTCAAAAGCAGTCGGGTGGTAAAGACCGGCTTGGCTCGATCCTGGTCAAATTGGGCTTCCTATCTGACGACGATGTCACCAATTTCCTGTCCCGTCAATATGGCGTTCCGGCCATTAACCTGCAATTTTTTGAGATCGATCCGGCAGTCGTAAAGCTCATTCCTGAAGCTACCGCGAAGCGGTACCAGATCCTTCCTCTCAGCCGGGTTGGCGCGGCATTGACCATCGCCATGGTCGATCCGACGAACGTCTTCGCCATGGACGATATCAAGTTCATGACCGGCTTCAACATTGAACCGGTGGTGGCCTCAGAAGCGGCCATCATGGAAGGCATTGAGCGCGCCTACCACCAGGAAAAAGAGGAAGAGAAGCTCGAAGACATCATGGCTTCGATGGGCGACGAGCAGACTGACGTCGAAGTCCAGGAAGCGGAAGCCGAGGCGACGCTCGCAGAACTGGAGAAGGGCGCCGACGAAGCGCCCATTGTGAAGCTGGTGAACTTGATTCTCACGGATGCAGTGAAGCGCGGCGCCAGCGACATTCACATTGAGCCGTACGAAAAGGAATACCGCGTACGCTTCCGCATAGACGGCATGCTGCAGAACATCATGTCGCCGCCGATGAAGCTGAAAGACGCCATCACCTCGCGCATCAAGATCATGTCGCGTTTGGACATCAGCGAAAAGCGCCTGCCGCAAGACGGCCGCATCATGCTGAAAATGGTGCTCAACGGGCGCAAGAAGCAATTGGACTATCGCGTGAGCTGCTTGCCGGTCTTGTGGGGAGAGAAGATCGTGCTTCGGTTGCTCGACAAAGAAAACCTGCGCCTCGACATGACCAAACTGGGCTTCGAGCCGGAGTCACTGACGAAGTTCCATGCGGCCATCATCAAGCCATTCGGCATGGTGCTGGTCACCGGACCAACGGGTTCGGGCAAAACAAACACACTCTACTCCGCGATTTCCACGCTGAACAAGCCGGACACTAACATCATGACGGCGGAGGACCCTGTCGAGTTCCAACTCGCCGGCGTCAACCAGGTGCAGATGAAGGAAGCCATCGGCCTGAACTTTGCGGCTGCGCTACGTTCCTTCTTGCGGCAAGACCCGAACATCATCCTTGTAGGTGAGATTCGAGATTTTGAAACGGCGGAAATCGCGATCAAAGCCGCGCTCACCGGACACATGGTGCTCTCAACGCTGCACACCAACGGCGCGCCTGAGACCATCAGCCGTTTGATGAACATGGGCATTGAGCCGTTCCTGGTGGCCACTGCCGTCCACTTGATCGTTGCGCAACGCCTCATTCGCCGTATCTGTTCCAACTGCATCGTGGACGATGATCTGCCGGAAAAGACGCTGATCGAAGCCGGATTTACGCCGGAAGAAGCAAAGACGGTGAAGCCCAAGAAGGGCAAAGGCTGCGACAAGTGCCACGGCTCAGGCTGCAAAGGCCGCGCGGGATTGTACGAAGTCATGGCATTGGACGATGAGCTGCGCGAACTGATCCTTGTGGGCGCGTCGTCAGTGGAGTTGAAAAAGAAGGCGATCGACAACGGCATGATCACGTTGCGCCGCAGCGGATTGCGCAAAGTCATGGATGGAGCGGCATCGATCGAAGAAGTGGTCCGCGAAACCATTAATAGTTAATCGAGCCAAACAGGGAAGGCGGAATCATGAACGTAACACTTAGTGATCTTCTAAAAAAGATGTTGGAGATGGGCGGCAGCGACTTGCACATCACCACGAACTCCCCGCCGCAGATTCGCGTGCACGGGCATTTGCATCCGCTGGACATGCCGCCTCTGCAACCTGCTGAGACCAAGCAGCTAGGCTACAGCGTTCTGACAGACGCACAGAAGCACCGCTTCGAAGAGCACCTCGAGCTCGATTTCTCCTTCGGACTAAAAGGTCTGGCGCGTTTCCGCGGCAATTTGTTCAATCAACGCGGCGCCACGGGCGGCGTATTCCGCGTCATTCCGTTTGAGATCAAGTCGTTCCAGCAGTTGAACCTTCCGCCTATCATTGCGAAGTTGTGCGAGAAGCCTCGCGGTCTGGTACTGGTCACCGGTCCTACGGGCTCCGGCAAATCGACCACGCTGGCCGCAATGATCGACAAGATCAACGTTGACCGCCATGATCACATCATCACCATTGAAGATCCGATCGAGTTCGTTCACCCGAACAAGAATTGCCTTGTGAACCAGCGCGAAGTCCACGCAGATACGAAATCATTCACTGACGCACTGCGCGCCGCCCTCCGTGAAGACCCGGACGTGGTGCTCATCGGCGAAATGCGCGACTTGGAGACCATCGAATCAGCGCTACGTATCGCTGAAACAGGTCACTTGACCTTTGGTACCTTGCACACGAACTCGGCTGCCTCCACAATCAACCGCGTGATCGACGTTTTTCCATCGCACCAGCAATCACAGATCCGAGCCCAACTTTCACTCGTGCTAGAAGGCGTAGTCTGCCAATCCCTTCTGCCCAAGGTCGGCGGACAGGGCCGCGCCTGCGCCATGGAGATCCTTATCCCGAACCCTGCGGTTCGTAACCTGATCCGCGAAGACAAGATCCACCAGATCTATTCCTCGATGCAATCAGGCCAGGAAAAGTACGGCATGCAGACTTTCAATCAGTCATTGGCAAATCTGTACTTCACCAAGCAGATCACGCTGGAAACGGCAATGATCCGGTCTTCGCTGCCGGATGAGCTCACAGAAATGATCAACCGCGGGCCTCAAGCCCCGAAACCGGCTGCCGCCGCGGCAGCAGCCAAGAAATAGAACACAAAAAGTTCCACAGTAAGGGGAGGTAGTTATGCCGGTATTCACATTCACAGGGACTGACGCGAGCGGCGCGGCCGTTAAGGGCGAACGCAATGCGGAGAACAAAGACGTTCTCAAGGCTGCGTTACGCAGAGAGCGCATCACCGCGGACAAGATCAAAGAGAAGGGCAAGGAATTCGCCCTGCCTACCTTCGGCAAAAAGGGTGGCGGCAAGGTTCCGGTGAAGGACGTCGCAATCTTCTTCCGCCAGTTCTCCGTCATGATCGACGCCGGTTTGCCTCTTGTGCAATGCCTCGAGATCCTGGGCGGCAATCAAGAGAACCCGACATTCATGGCGTGCCTGAACGGTACGCGCGCCACGGTGGAAGGTGGTTCGACTCTGGCGAATGCAATGCGCAATTACCCCAATGTATTCGACGATCTCACCACAAACATGATCGAAGCTGGCGAGACCGGCGGTATCTTGGACGTGATCCTGCAACGCCTGGCGACTTACGTTGAAAAAGCCGTACGCCTGAAGGCGGCGGTGAAGTCAGCCATGATCTACCCCGTATCGGTCATCGGTATCGCGGTGTTGGTCGTGGGCGCGCTGCTGAAATTCGTTGTGCCGATCTTTGCAAACTTGTTCTTAGGCTTGGGCGTTGAGTTGCCGCTGCCTACCCGTTGCGTTATGGGTCTCTCGGCTTTCGTGGGCAAGTGGTATTGGCTGCCGATTGTTATCGTCATTGCCTTGCCTTACATCATGAAGTACATCCGCAACACTCCTAAGTTGAACTACATGTTCGACAAGATGTTGTTGAACCTGCCTGTTTTGGGCATGGTTTTACGCAAAATCGCAGTCGCCCGCTTCACGCGTACGTTGGGCACATTGATCACCTCCGGCGTGCCGATCATTGAAGGCCTGACGATCACCGCTCGTACTTCCGGCAACGCAGTCCTGGAAGAAGCGCTGTTGAAGGTGAGAAAAGCCATCGAAGAAGGCCGCACCATCGTTGATCCGCTGCGCGAGTGCGGCGTCTTCCCGAACATGGTGACGCAGATGATCGGCGTAGGTGAAGCCACCGGCGCCATGGACAGCATGCTCTCCAAGATCGCTGACTTCTACGAAGAAGAAGTAGACGCAGCGACCAAAGACATGCTCACGCTGCTGGAACCCATGATGATCGGATTCCTCGGTGTGTCAGTCGGCGGCATCGTCATCTCGCTCTATATGCCGCTGTTCGCAATGATCGGAAAATTGGCCGGTTAGTTTGCGACACAGTATCTCCATGGACTCTCCGCAGGCGCGGAGAGTCTTCTTTCCCCGCGCGGCAGCATGAAGGATGTGAACTAGCTTATGGCGGCAGAATTCGATGAACGCACATGGCTAGCGTGGCTGGTCAAAGCGCGCATCATCATCATTACTTTTCTGCTGGGCATCGGACTGGTCATCGTCCGGCTGACCCACACCAACATCGAACAGATCCAGTTCGTGAGCGTGATCCTGTTGTGGTACACGCTGGCCGTGTTCTTCGTTGTGTTGCAGACCATCCTGCAGGATGCGAAGCTGCAGGCGCGGATCCAGATCCTTACCGACGTCGCCTTGGCCACCGCGCTGATCTATGTGACCGGTGGCATCGATACCTCGTTCAACTTCCTGTATCCGCTGGTCATCATCGTGGCCAGCATCCTGTTGCCGCGCTGGTGGGCGTATCTCACTGCTTCGCTGTCATTCATCGGTTTCGGCGCCGTACTCGAACTCACGTACTTCGGCATGGTGCGTTCGTACTCCATCACGCGGCCTGATCTTAAATCGCTGCAAGCCATCATCTTCATCAACTTCTTCGCATATCTGGCCATTGCTTATCTTTCCAGCAGTTTGAGCCAGAAATTGCGCCAGGTCGATGTTGAACTGCAGGACAAGAGCGGCGCACTGGAAAACCTGCAGGTACGGCACGAAAACATCATTCACTCGATGCGCGGTGGGTTGATCACCACCGGCTTAGATAACCGGATCGTTCTTATCAACGCTCCCGGCGAACGCCTGCTGGAGCGCAATGGTCATGAGATACAAGGCGCCCGCATTGACGAGATATTCTTGGATCGCTTACCTGACGTGGATTCATTTGCTGTGACGGGAGAAGTCCGGTCGGTGACTCCTTCGGGCACCGAAAAAACATTCGGCGTGACCGTAAGCCCCTTGCGGCAGATGGACTACACCGTGAGCGGCTACGTTTACACATTTGACGATCTCACGGACATGCGCCGCCTCGAGCGTGAGGTGAGAATGCGCGACCGGTTGGCTGCCGTCGGTCGGATGGCCGCCGGTATTGCGCACGAGATACGTAATCCACTGTCGTCGATTGCAGGCTCGGTGCAGGTGCTGGCCGGGATCTCAAGCATGAATGATGAACAGCGCACGCTGGTGGACATCGTCACGCGAGAGTCAGAGCGGCTGAACAATATCATCTCGGATTTTCTGGTCTATTCGCGCGACAAGCAGATGAAGATGGCGCCCGTAGATATTGTCGGGCTCTTGGAAGATACGCTGACTCTCTTGCAGAACCATCCGCAGCAAGCGCGGCCGGAAGACCGGGTAGAGATCATTCGCGCCTTTGCTGTGACCAGGGCTATCTCCATCTGTGACGGCGACCGCATGAAACAAGTGTTCTGGAACCTTGCGGAAAACGCGCTGCGCGCCATGGCAAAGGGCGGCGGCAAGCTTGTTGTCGGGCTGACGGATGTAGGCAGCGAGTGGCGCATTTCATTCGCCGATACGGGCACCGGCATTGAACAAGGCCGCCTGGAAAAAATATTCGAACCCTTCCAGCCGGGCTTCGGTGTGGGCACCGGACTCGGACTCGCGATTGTTTATCAGATACTGCAAGCGCATGGAGCGAAGATCGCGGTCGCGTCTAAGCCTGGACATGGCGCTGAATTCGCTGTGCAGATCGCAAAGGCAGCACGCGGCATGAGCCGCCCGGATATCGATCTTGCAGCCGTCAAAGCTGCGGTGGGGGGTGCGCGTGGCTAGCATTCTTGTTTGCGACGATGAACGCTCTATCTGCCAGATGCTGGAGATCGACCTGCGCAAGGAAGGCTACAAGGTCGAGACGGTGATGACGAAAGACGACGCCCGCCGCAAGATCGATTCGGCAGTGTTCGACGTGATCGTTACTGACATCCGCATGCCCAATACGGTGGATGGCATGGAAGTGTTGTCGCACGCGCGCGCGGTTTCGCCGGACTCGGCGGTGGTCCTGATGACGGCGTTGGCGGAGCTGGAAACAGCGATACAGGCGATCAAGGCCGGCGCGTTTGAATACATCGTTAAGCAGCCGGGGCGGATCAACTCAGAGATCAAGATCGCGATCGCCCGCGCGCTCGAGACCGTGACCCTGAAGCGGCAGAACTTTGCACTTAAGCGTGATGCTGCTGTCCATAATTCGCTGGACCAGATCATTGGCTGTAGCAAAGCGATAGAAAAATTGAAGCACACGATCCGCACTGTTGCGCCTACGGGCAGCACGATCGTCGTGACCGGCGAGAGCGGCACCGGAAAAGAGCTGGTGGCACGCGCCGTCCATGCATGTTCTCCGCGGGCGAATGAGGCGTTCGTTTCCATCAACTGTGGCGCATTCCCCGAGACGTTGCTGGAAAGCGAACTTTTTGGGTACATGAAAGGCGCGTTTACCGGAGCGGCGCAAAATAAGCGCGGGCTCTTCGAGATGGCCGATGGAGGCACCATCTTCCTGGACGAGATCAGCGAGATGAGCGTGGCCATGCAGGTTAAGCTGCTGCGCGTGCTGCAGGAACGGAAGGTGCGTCCGCTGGGAAGCGACGCCGAAGTGCCCATTGATGTGCGCGTTATCGCTGCGACCAACAAAGACCTTTCGCAGATGGTGGCGGAGAACGGGTTCCGCGAAGACCTCTACTACCGCATCACAGTTATCCCGATAAGTGTGCCGACGCTACGCGAGCGCACAGACGATATTCCGCTGCTTGCCAATCACTTTCTCAAGCGTTATGCGCCTGCGGCAGGGAAGAGCATTTCTCGTATTGCAAAGTCGTCCATAGCTGACCTGTGCAGCTACGATTGGCCGGGCAATGTGCGCCAGCTGGAAAATACTATCGAGCGCGCGGTAGCCATGGAAGGTGGCGAAGAATTGCGCGTTGAGTTGCCGGCGGAACGCCAGAAGGCCCGCGCCGCTGCGGCTGGGGTCAACGGCGCCAGTAACGGACACGTGGTGCCTACCGATGGCGTTGACCTCGAACGCTATGTGGCGGACATCGAGCGGTCGCTGATACATTCTGCTCTTGAACAGGCGAACGGAGTGCAGACGCGCGCGGCTGACCTGTTGAAGGTCTCTTACCGTTCTTTCCGCCATCTTCTCAAGAAATATGAGATCTAGCCGCGGTCGATCTCGGGCTGCAGCCAATCAAGAAACAACTTGAAAGCTTTGCCGCGGTGACTGTACTGAGCCTTCTCTTCCGCATTCATCTCTGCGAATGTTTTGTTGGCCGGTGGAACGAAGAATAACGGATCGTAACCGAAGCCGCCACGGCCGATAGGCGTAGGCAGTATCTCTCCCCAGACTTCTCCACGAAACGTTTGCAGCACGTGTCCGTCACGAGCGGCTGCAATGACGCACACGAAGCGCGCGGCCCGGTCGGCGTCAGGATGAAGGGATAGTTGGTGAATCAGCTTGTAGTTGTTGTCTGCATCAGACGGCTTGGGATTGGCCTCTGATTGCGCGAAGCGGGCGGAATGCACGCCGGGTGCACGCCCAAGAGCAGTGACTTCGAGCCCTGAGTCGTCAGCAATGACCAGCTCGTTCGGCAAATGCGCGCTGTATGCTTCTGCTTTCTTGATGGCATTGGCTTCGAAGGTCTCGCGGTCTTCTGTGACTTCCTGCATGGATTCTTGCTTGGGAAAGGGCACTACATCGATGTTCAGCAGGCGCGCGATGGCGGCGAAGTCTTTTACCTTGCCGGGATTGGTGGTGGCAACGAAGATCTGCGTAAGAACTTCATGTGGCTCGGGCTTTTGTTCTCCGCCGTCGTCCAGCCAGTGATGTCCGCACTTGCGGCATGACCATTCGTTGGTCTTGCCGCGGACATTCAAGGCAGATGACAGCCAGGAGCCGGCGCTCAGTGTTTCCGAAGGGCCTTCATTTCGCACGTCGAGTGAACCGCATTGCCCACAGCGCGGTTGCATGAAGTGCGGAGAGTCGGCCGAGACCCGCAAGGAGCCGGGGATCGGTTCCTGCAAGAGCTTCAGGGCGTCATCAGCGGCGCTCGGTTGGACCTGAAGTGAGATACCGCCGACAGCGTAGATGTATCCCATTCTGGCCATGTTCTCATTCGCAAGGACACACTCGATCCCGGCCAGCTCTAGTTTTCCTTTGGCGAGAAGGGCCTCGGAAATATCAGTAAAGCGCCAGATCGTGACCCAAGGCGGCTTCACGGTGTGCACTCAAAATGGTGAGAAGAATGGCGCGCCCGGCAGGAGTCGAACCTACAACCCTCAGATTCGTAGTCTGATGCTCTATCCATTGAGCTACGGGCGCACTTGTGTGGGAATCCGCGC
This sequence comes from Terriglobales bacterium, assembly GCA_025935035.1. Lineage (GTDB taxonomy): Bacteria > Acidobacteriota > Terriglobia > Terriglobales > Acidobacteriaceae > JAICLA01. Next base: position 1,658 of record JAICWB010000066.1, on the reverse strand, counting down.
GAAAGGAACTACCTAAAAAATATACAGGACACCAGCGCGATTCACAAGGCGAGGAGCTGAGCAATGCGTGAGAACCTGTGCGAAATTTGTACGCATCCGAGAGCCGGAAATTCTTACGTGCTGCATGAAAAATGTGCGCTGTGGAAACTGTGCTGGACCCTGTTAACTCTTTTGTTATCAGTGAAGACTAGGATGGCACGGCGGGTGCATTAGCAAAGGGCAGACGAAGTGGCGCAGCATCAGGGCAGTCGGGAAAGGATTTCGGCCAGAGGTCTTTCCTGATTGCCCTTTTGCCTTTCGCGAACGAAGCCCACGTCTTGCGGAGCATCTTCGCTCAGTTTGTTTCTTAAACCAACTGTACTTTCTCCTTCAAATCCAAGCCGGCGCGGCGCAATAGGTTCTCGACCGTCTTCTCGGTGAAGCGGGAGGCATCGAACTCCACGCGCACCGTCCGCTCTTTATCGTCAAAAGTGATCTTGCGAATACCATAGACCTCGCGGGCGCTGTTCAGTGCCTGGGCTTCCAATTCGCCCGGCGGTGTGCCGTATTTGAAACAAACGTCAACTGCGGTCATCCTGGATGCGTCCTCCGTAAAAGTGTGACATCAAATATAAACTAACCGTATGGCGAACGAAGCGGTTTCTGCCGAAGTACATATCGACCCGGTGTGCGGAATGAAAGTGCGACCCGACCGCGCAGCGGGCAGCCGTATGCATGCAGGGAAGCAATATTACTTCTGCAGCAAAGGATGCGCGCAGAAGTTTGACGCTGATCCGGCAAAGTATTTAGCGGCCAAGCCGAGTGCGGCGAACATGGACGGCGGACCAACTACCCCGCCGCTGGTGTCGATCGGGCTCGCCCCGCCGAAGCCGGATGCCAAGTCAGAGCCAGTACCGAAGGGTACCGTTTACATCTGTCCCATGGACCCGGAAGTGCGCCAGAGCAAGCCAGGCGCGTGCCCCATCTGCGGTATGGCACTTGAGCCCGAAACGCCGAGTGAAGAGTCCTCAGGCGCAGATGACGAACTAAAGCAGATGTCTATCCGCTTCTGGGTCTGCGCGATACTCACTTTGCCGCTTTTTATTTCCTCCATGCTGAGCATGGCGCGCAGCCTGCCGCTGAGATTTGAGTTCGTTCAGCTGTTCTTAGCCACGCCGGTTGTCTTATGGGGTGGACGTCCATTCTTCGAACGCGGGTGGGTCTCACTGAAAACGCTGCGCTTCAACATGTTCACGCTCATCGCAATGGGGACCGGGGCAGCGTATCTGTTCAGTCTGCTGAACGTTGTTGCGCCGGGCGTTCTAGGGAATTCTGCTGCTTCCTACTTCGAACCCGCCGCGGTGATCGCGACGTTGGTGCTGCTGGGCCAAGTGCTGGAACTTCGCGCACGGCGCAAGACGGGTGACGCCATTCGCTCCTTGCTCGATCTTGCGCCGAGGATTGCACATCTTGTCGGCACAGATGGCGCGGAAAAATCGGTTCCGATCTCTGAGGTTTGTATCGGCGATGTATTGCGCGTGAAGCCGGGCGAGAATATCCCGGTGGACGGCGTTGTCACCGAAGGTGCCAGCGCAGTGAACGAATCCATGCTCACAGGTGAACCACTGCCGGTAGAAAAGAAGCCAGGCGACAAAGTGTCAGCCGGAACGCGCAATGAG
>JAICWB010000254.1 GCA_025935035.1 Terriglobales bacterium | reverse complement strand
TCCATCGAGCCAAAATGCTCGGCCAGAAACTCCGCGGTTCGTTCGCCCACCATGCGAATGCCAAGCCCGAATATCACCCGTTCCAAAGGTAGGTGTTTCGCAGCTTGGATCTCATCCAGTATATTCTGCGCTGACTTCTTGCCCACCCGCTCCAGCGATAGCAGCTTTTCTTCGGTCAGGTCGAAGATGTCGGCAATGTTCTTCACCAGCCCGAGGTCGGCGAGTTGATTTACGAGCGACTCGCCCATTCCTTCGATATTCATCACGCCGCGTGAAGCAAAATGCAGAATGCTTTCCCGCAGTTTCGCCGGGCACGCTGCGTTGATGCAGCGGTGGTCGGCCTCGCCCTCGGTGCGCACAACGTGTCCGCCGCACTCGGGGCACTTCGTTGGCATGCGAAAAGTCTTAGTGCCGCGCGGATGTTTCTTATCATCTATCACGCGCACGACTTTCGGGATCACATCCCCGCCGCGCTCCACCACCACCCAATCGCCGATCTTTACGCCTAAGCGTTCAATCTCGTCCAGGTTGTGCAACGTGGCGCGGCTGACAGTGGTGCCGCCGATGAACACGGGCTTTAGCGCGGCCACAGGTGTAAGTTTTCCCGTACGGCCCACCTGCACAAGAATGTCTTCAACGATGGTCTCACCGGCGCGCGCGGCATATTTATAAGCGATGGCCCAGCGCGGCGCTTTGCCGGTGAAACCCAACTCGCGCTGCAAGCGCACCGAATCAACTTTGATCACGATGCCATCGATCTCGTATGGCAACTTGTCGCGCTTGGCTTCCCATTCGTTGATGAACGTCCACACATCGTCAATATGTTCAACATAACGGTGATTGGGATTCACCTTCAATCCAGCGGCGGTGAGCGCCTTCAGTGCTTCAGAGTGTGTTGGGAAGGCCTCAGCGCCGTCGGGCGTCAGCGCGAAGTAGGAAAAATAGTCCAAACGCCGCTGCGCCACAATGTTCGGCTCCAGCGTGCGAATGGTTCCCGCTGCAGCGTTCCGGGGATTTGCAAATTTAGAAAGTCCCTCCTGCTCACGTTCATCATTCATACGCGTGAAACTGGCGATCGGCATGATGACTTCGCCCCGCACCTCAAAATCGCTGCCCAGCTTCGATTTCTTCGCGGCGTCAGCAGAGATTGACAACGGGATCGAGCGAATAGTCCTCACGTTCGTCGTCACATCCTCACCAATCGAGCCATCGCCCCTGGTAACACCTTTGTCCAGCGCACTGTCGCGATACCACAATGCCATTGACATGCCATCGAGTTTCAACTCGCAAACGTAAGCTACCTTCGCCGACCCTGATAGCTCGTGGACGCGACGGTCCCAGTCGCGCAATTCACTCTCGTTGTAGGCGTTATCCAGTGAAAGCATCGGGCGCGAGTGCGCCAGCTTCTGGAATCCCTCTTTCGGCTTCCCGCCGACGCGCTGGGTAGGTGAATCCGGTGTCACCAACTCCGGATGCGCTGCCTCTAGCGCTTTAAGCTCCAACATCAGGCGGTCGTATTCCGCGTCAGAGATCTCCGGCGCGTCCATCACGTAATAGAGGTGTTCATGGCGGCGCAACTCGGCGCGCAGCTTTTCCGCCTGTTTCGTGGTCCTCGAGTCTGCCTGAACTGGCTTGTTTGCCATAGAAATGTTTCGGTGCTTCAGTCGGCGTTATGGGTTAGAGTATTACGTCTTCCAAACAAAATTATCATTGTTCCACGGGAAAGATTCCACAGGAGCTGGTATGAAGATATTAGTGACGGTGAGCGCCGTCGCGCTTTTGGCATGCAGCATGGCGATGGCTGTTGACGCGAAAAAGCCATCAGCGCAGGACACCACCAAGTCGGTGGCCGCGCGGGAGAGCGCTCCCGATAAGAAAGCGCAGGACTCCAGCGCCGAATTACCGAAGCCATCCGCAGAGATGAAGAAGTTGGCGCGCATGATCGCCGGACGCTGGCAGGTGGAAGAGAAATACGAAGTGTCGGCCATCACACCGCAAGGCGGCGAAGGCAAAGGCACAGCGGTGATCCACCGCGGACCCGGCGGATTGTCACTCATCACAAATTACAACTCCACGGGCTCGATGGGAGAAGTACAAGGCGCCGGCATCACTACCTGGTCACCGGAAGAAAAAGTCCACAAACAGTTCTGGGTTGACAACGGTTCGGCCGCCGGCTCACTTTGGACCGGCAAATGGGACGGAGATTCGCTCGTCTATACCGCCACTCAAAAGATGGGCGAGCAGATGACATATTGGCGCGAAACCTATGCCGCGGCCGGCAGTGACTCGTTCACCATGACCTTCGAGATGGGCTCGACAGGAAAAGATCTGAAGAAGATCATGACGCTCAAGTTCACCCGCATGTCAAAACAGGCGTTGGGTGAACGTCGCCACGGAATGGGCATGCACGGTCGCCCATCTTCTGACGGGTGGAGCGGCCCGCGCGCTGACATGACACTGCGCTAGCCGCCGAACCAGCAAGATTACTGAAGTTATTTTTGCCAGTCTGCAAGACTCGCGTAGAATCTAGGCCACCTCTACTATGTCATTAGAAGCGCTCATCATCAGCAAGGATAAAACGGCTGTCACCGCCTTTCGGCGTGTGCTGCACGCCAACAGTATCCGCGTGAATGTCGCCTCCAGCGCTGAAGCTTCGCACAAAGAATTGAATGACAAAGCCTACGACGCGGTCATTATTGATTGCGACGACCTTGATGGCGGTGTGAACATCCTGCATGAGATCCGCCAGATCGAGAACAATCGCAAAGCCGTCGTCTTCGCGCTGCTGCATGGCAAGACAACGTCAAAGGACGCGTACGATCTAGGCTCTAACTTCGTATTGAAAAAGCCTCTTTCCGCCAACATGGTGGCGCGCACCGTTCAAGCCGGACGCGGTCTCATCATGAGCGATCGTCGGCGCCACTTCCGGTGCCCCGTCGGCGCGGTGGCCAAGCTTAAGTACGGTCGCAAGCCCGCCATCGAAGGCACACTGCTGAACGTCTCCGATTCCGGCATGGCCGTGTTGATCGACGCTAAAGAGACGCCGAGCGGAAAGATCAAAGTGAACTTTGAACTTCCCGAGACCGGCCTGCCCATTGAGGGAACCTGCCTCATCCAGTGGGCATCAGCCGGAAAACTCGGATTGCGTTTCGTGGAGATGACGCCCGAGGCGCGGTTGGAATTGAATCGCTGGCTGACCCGGCGCATCCAGAGCGCGCCTCACCTAGGCACAATGCCGTCAGCCTAGTTTCTAAGCTCCGCGCTGCGCTTCCAAAGGAACAGCCGCAACTTCTTCTTCCTCATCATCGCTCGTCGCCTGCCACAGAGACTCATCCTTCAACAAGCGTGACACCAGCGCCGTATGCATGGCATGCCCTGCACGGTCTGCCACTACGCGCCCGAGAATGCGGTGCCCCAGCAATGCCAGATCCCCGATCAGGTCCAGCACTTTATGCCGCACGAATTCATCTTTGTAGCGCAAAGGGCCGTTCTTCACGCCTTCGGAAGTAAGCACGATAGCGTTGTCTTCTGACGCGCCACGTATCAATCCCATCTTGCGCATGGCTTCAGCTTCATGCAGAAACCCGAATGTGCGCGCTGAAGCAATGTCGCGGCGGTAAAAGTCGCCATCCATCTCCGGATGTCCTTGCTCGTTTTGCGCCATCAACTCCACTTCAAACCGTTCTTTGCCGATCAGCGGATGCTTGAAGTCGATGGCGTATGACACGGAGTATCCATCAGCCGGCGAGACCGAGATGTACTTGTCACCGTCGCGCACTTCCACTTCTTTTACAATGCGCATGTAAACGCGCTTCTTGCGCTGCCTCTTCACTCCCGCTTTGAGGATCATCTCTACGAATGGCTGTGCGCTGCCATCGAGGATAGGAAGCTCGAGGTTGTCGAGATCGACGTAGGCGTTGTCCACGCCCATGCCGATGAACGCAGACAGCAGATGTTCCGTAGTAGAGATGAGCACGCCTTTGCGCATCAGGCTGGTGGCATAACTCACTTTTGCGACATTGCGCCCGGTCGCGGGTACTTCAAAACCATCGAGATCGCTTCGTCGAAAGACCACGCCCGTGCCCGCAGGCGCAGGCAAAATGCGCAGCGTGACTGGCGCTCCAGAGTGGAGACCGACGCCACTGCACTCTACTGAGCTGCG
>JAICWB010000013.1 GCA_025935035.1 Terriglobales bacterium | reverse complement strand
TTGCGTGTTCGATTGCAAGTGAGCGTGATCAAAGGGCAGAAGATCGCGTGGCCGCGTTTTGAGAATGAGGAGTACATCATGACCGTAGGCGCGTATCGCCCGCTGGATGATGCTTTGCGCATCGCCTATACAGAGCTCATCGGCTGGATGAGTCACGATTACGCCATCTCGCAGATGGACGCGTATGAGTTGCTGTCAAAGGTGGGCGAGGTCCATTTGAACGAGATGGTGGACCCGAACTACGTGATTGTCACGAAGATCAAAAAGAAGTACTTGCCGCCAAAAAAATAAAGGCTACTGCTTCGTCCAAGTAGAACCACCGTCATTGGTGACCCACACGCTTCCGTCGTCGGCGATGATGGCAACGTGTTTCTCGTCGGTCGCTTTGATGGATTGCATCGCGCCGCGCAATTCCGCGTCTTCGGTCTTGACCTTGAGGGTGTTCCAGCTATCGCCGCCATCGGCAGAGTGATAAAGCTCTGGCCCTGCGCCGCCCGCCCAAACGTGATTTCCCAGATACGCCACCGCGTGGAATGACTGTTGCACCCCGCTGAGCGCGCGCCGCCACTGGTTCTGCATCATGCGCTCCAGGTGACCATCAGAGCTGATGCGCCACACGGTAAGGGCCATGCGACTGAAGGCGTTGCGCTGCTGCTTCTGCGGGGCAGCGTCAAGTTCTATCGAACCGGTAGCAAAGGCTTGAAACTGGCCCTCAGAGGACCGCTGCTCCGGCAGCCGGGTCTCATCGCGGCGACGCAACGAAGGAGCCGGCGGGGGCTGTATTGCCGCCGTGGTCATGTCCGGCAATGTGACGTCAGATGAAGTGCTGGCGGCCCCAACTCCTTTTTGCGCGTTAATCTGGCTTGCATGTTGTGATGCCCCACCCAATTGCATGTTCTGGACGTTCAGGGCATTCGCATTCTGTTGCGGGCCGGGCAGTTGCGCCGGCGGAGCCGCGGCAGGCAGCGGCGCAGCAATGGCTGACTTCGCCAAAGTGCCGCCACTAACTCCGGCGCCGATGCCCGGCTGCGAGAGAGTCATTGACAGCGGCTGAGGCCCGTTCTCCGCGAAACGTGGTATTCCACTCGCCGCAGTGGTGGAGAGAGATTTCTTTTCAGCCGTCTTTGATCTGGGCAATGGTTGCGATCGGTAAACAGCGGCTGTTGATTTCGATGCGGGAGCGATAGAAGCGGGCGCTGCCGAACTAACAGCGTTATCCGTCGCTTTGATGCCGGAGGGCGCGGTCTCGGCTTCGTTCCCCCGCGAAGCTTGTATTTGCTTATTTAGCTGCGCGGCTTGCGGCACCTTTGGATTCTCATTGCGCAACAAAACAACAAAACCGATCACAAATGCCAGAAGCGCGGTGGCAGGCATGGCCCAGCGCCACATCGAACGCCGCTCATACACGATCACCGGTTTCTGCGGTGCTTCATAGGCAGAGTGGGCGAGAAACACTACGGCGCGACAATCGGGGCAGGTAGCCAGATGGCCGGCGATAACCGCCTCTTCCTGCTCCGTCACGATGCGTTCGACGTATGCGGTCAGCGCGTCCGCGGCGGGATGCGGCCCCTTCACCGCTTGCCGTGACAGGGCTTCGCGCACGCTTTTCGGGATTCCCGTACTCATTCCACTGTCTTTCACTGATTCTTGCCTCCATAGAACGGAGGTTCCCCTGTTTCTTGCTGCAAAGCCGCGTGGATATTCACGCCCATATCCCTCACATCTACAGATTCCAGAAGCTCCTGGGCCTGCCGGGCAGACATGCCCCCTGCCATCAATTTCTTCTCGATCCCCCCGCGTAAACCGCTGACCAGCCGCTGGATACGCCTGCTGATGGTGGATTCATGCACCCGCAGCAACGCCGCTATCTCGGCCAAGCTATGCTGGTCTATAAAGTAACTGGCCAGCACGAACCGATCCTCCGCCGGCAGCTCATTCAGGGCTTGGGTGGTGGCGCCGTCAATGCGTTCGGTGGGCCCGGCTGAGCCGTTCACCGGCGCGGGTGCTGCGAATTGATGTCCGGCTTCTACTTGCTCGTCCAAGCTGGTCTCGCGCTTCGTCTTGCGGAAGCGGTCAACATATTCCTGCGCCAGCACGGTACGCAGCCAGCCTTCGAGCGAGCCGCGCCCGTGGTAATACAGCAGCTTCGATTTGCGCTCGCGTCCTTCCGCTGAGATGCCATAAAGTTCGGCGTAAAGCGAATCAGCCAGTTCGCGGCCGCGGCTCTCTTCGCCTGCGATCTTATATGCCGCCGTGAACAAAGTTTCGCGATAGCGCACCATGAACTGTTCCCATGCGCGTTCGTTCCCCAGGGCGCAGGCGCGCGCCATCACTAATTCCGGCAGCTTGATGGAATCCAAAAACGTCTTGCTTTCGCCCGTGGGATTCTTCTGAGCCACTTCCGCGACCCACTGTTCGATCTGGTCTTGGGTCAGCCCAAAACTGGCGGCTCCGCAGTCTTCAAAATGCAAAGCGCAGAACTGCCGCAGCCCGGCAGAGATGGGCAGTTTAGCGCCGGCGGAGGTGGGGCTCGCGCTCACTTTTGCTTATCGTACCGAGTTCCAACGCAAGGAGCAATGAGAGATGCGTCCTAAGCCCGATGCCGGCACATGTGGACCCCTCTTGTCTTGTTATACAACGACTTGAGCCGGTCCTGGGCCAATTCGAGATGCGCCATATAATCTTGGTAAAATGGCTGGGACGGGCTTCCGTTGCAGTAATCGGGTGCCGCAGTAAGGCTTGGCCCAACGGGGGTGCTGGTTTAGGTTCCGGATAGCATCTCTGGTGACTGGATCTTCATCATTCATTAACACTGCTGCTATACGATTCTCGCCTCGTTGGTTTTATGCGCCGGTCCTTAGACAATCCTGCCCTGTTCATCAACCGTGAACTCTCATGGCTCGCGTTCAATCGCCGCGTGCTCGAAGAGGCGCAGGACGAGCAGAATCCGATCCTCGAGCGCGTTAAGTTTTTGGCTATCACCGCCAACAACCTCGATGAATTCTTTGAAGTGCGCGTCAGCAGCTTGCTGCAGAAGATCGAAGACGGTATTCCCAGCATCGCGCCCGACGGGTTGAATGCCGAAGAACAGCGCGAGCAGATCAATCGCGAGACGCACGAATTCGTTGACCACCAATATGACTGCTGGAACAACCAACTGCGTCCGGTGCTGGCAAAGGAAAATATCTTCTTCCGCGACCTGCTGGACCTCGACAAGGGCCAATTGCAGTTCATTGAGCAATATTGCGAGCGTGAGCTTGACCCGCTCCTGACCCCCATCACGGTCGATCCGGCGCATCCATTCCCGCGCGTGATCAACAAGGCGTTATGCCTCGCCTTTTTGTTGCGGCGCAAGCGGCGCGCTGGATTCACCTACATGGGTGTGATGACGGTGCCGCGCGTATTGCCGCGCGTTGTGCGTTTGCCGGGTCCGGCAGGTGAATCGCATTACATGTTCCTGGCTGACCTGCTTACCTATCACGCATCACGGATCTATAAGGGATACGAGATCGTCGCCGCGTCATCGTTCCGTGTCACGCGCAACAGCAACCTCTATCTCGAAGAGGAAGAGTCGCGCAACCTGTTGGAGAGCGTCCGCACAGAGCTGCACAACAGGCGCAAAGGTGATGCCGTTCGACTGGAGATTGACGCCGACGCCACCCCTGAGATCGTTGACCGCCTGCAACGCAACTTCGAACTCGATAATTGGCAGGTGTATCGCACCGAAGGCCCGGTGAATCTTTCACGGCTGTTCAATTTTTATGAACAGGCAGAGCGGCCTGACCTCAAGTTCCGCCCGTTCTCCGGCCGGGAGTACGTGATCGAGCCGAAGAACCACGACATCTTCGGAGAGTTGCGCAAGCATGACATTTTGCTGCACCATCCCTATGACTCGTATTCCGGCGTGGTGGATTTCATCACCAGCGCGGCGCAGGACCCGCGCGTGGTCTCGCTGAAGCAGACCATCTACCGCACTGGCCCCGATTCGCCGATCGGACAGGCGCTGATGGACGCCGCCACCGACAAAGAAGTGACGGTGGTGGTAGAACTCACCGCACGCTTTGACGAGCTTTCCAATATTCGCTGGTCAAAGAACATGGAGGATGCGGGCATCCAAGTGTTCCACGGGCTGGTGGGCCTGAAGACACATTGCAAACTGGCCCTGCTCGTCCGCCGCGACCCGGACGGCGTGATGCGCCGCTATGTTCATATCGGCACCGGGAATTACAACCAGGTCACCGCGCGTTTCTACACCGACCTAAGCTTTATGACTTCGAACACGAAGATCACCGGAGCGGTAAGCGCTTTTTTCAATTACCTGACAGCCTATGCCGAGCGTAAGAACTACGAACCGCTCGCGGTTTCTCCGCTAAATCTTGCGGAGACCGTCATCAGCCAGATCCAGCGTGAAGCCGATCATGCTGCGCAAGGGCGACCCGCGCGCATCATCGCCAAAATGAATGCGTTGCTTGAACCGAATGTGATCAAAGAACTTTACCGCGCGTCCAAAGCGGGGGTGCAGATCGATCTGATCGTGCGCGGCATGTGCGCGCTGCGGCCGGGCGTGCCCGGCGTGAGTGACAATATCCGCGTGACCAGCGTGGTAGGCCGCTTCCTGGAGCACAGCCGCATCTTTTATTTTCTTAATAGCGGAGCAGAAGACGTTTTCATCGGCAGTGCGGATTGGATGCCGCGCAATTTCTACGAGCGCGCTGAGGTCATGACGCCCATCGCGGATCCGCGCCTGAAGAAGCGGCTCATTCATGAGATTCTGGCAGCCTATTTAGCGGACAACATAAAAGCCCGTATGCTCAATCGTGATGGTTCTTACACGCATCTTCGTCATACCAAAGCGAAGGCATTCAACGCGCAGGAATTCTTGATGGAAGTCTCAGAGAGCAAAGCTTCAGCAGCGGACATTCCCACCCGCGCTGTGCCGACGCCCAAAAAGCGCATGAGCCGCCGCCGAACACCGTCGCTGGCGTCCAAGGAGAATGAATGATCCTGTACTTTCTGCGCCACGCTTCCGCAGGCGAAAGCATGAAAGATGCGAAGAAAGATAACAAGCGTCCGCTTGATGACGAAGGCATAAAGCAATCGCACAGTATGGGCCGCGCACTCGCGGCGCTGGAAGTGCAGCCTGAGGTCGTGCTCTCAAGCCCGTTGACGCGAGCGATGCAAACCGCTTCACTCGTCGCCAACGAGTTGGGATATGACAACAAGATCCAAGTCGAGAATGCCCTTACTCCCCAAGCTTCTTACTCGGATTTCGTTGATATGTTGCGGCGTTATTCTTCGGCAGAATCGGTCATCGTCGTAGGACACAATCCCACGCTCTCTGATTTTCTGGGGAAGACCATCGGTGGGCGCTCGAATCCGGCAGATATCGACCTTAAAAAAAGCGGGGTCGCGCGCGTGGAGATGAGACGCTCCAGCGGACGACTCACCTGGTATCTCACGCCAAAGATCGTGGCCACATTTCAGGGACTGGCTACGGCAAGTTCCCGCCCGAAAACATCGCGGAAGTAATCCGCCTCTTTTTCCGCGGCCCACACTTCCAGCTCTGCTCCCGTCCGAGCCTTTTGCAATGTGAGTGTGACGGCACTATCTGTCACGCGCGAGCGCGTGCTGCGCACAGCCTGGCGGCGTCCGTGATTGAGCGCGCGCGCCAGGCGCAGAATCGCGATCGCTTTCAGCGCTTCGTGCCGCAACCGCGGTGGCAGGGCACGCACGATGCGGTCGCTCAACTGCGGAGTGGAACCGCCCTGATATCTTGCGATCACCGCGATCAGCGCGCGCTGCTCCGGGCTGAACCCGAAGATCTCTGAGTTCGCGATCACATAATAGGCATGCCGGTGGCGTCCTGTGCGGTTGATGTAGGAACCCACTTCCAGCAGCATGCCCGCGGCGGAAAGATATTCGCTGTAGTCGGAAGAGAGCTGGTGCACTTTCTTCAACTGCGAAAAAAGTTCCAGCGCAAGGGTGGTCACGTGCTTTGCATTCACCATGTCCACTTTGTAGCGCTTGCATAGTTCGAGGACAGCGTCATGCCGTTCGGATTCCACCTGACGGTGCGTGCGCGAACGCGCGTCATAATCGGCAGCCATCTGCGCCAGGATGCCATCGCGCAAGCCGAGCGGCGAATAGCGAAAGCTGCCGACTCCCAGCGTGGACATGATGCGCGAATAGACCGCGGCACCCGCGATGATGATCTCTGAGCGCTTCGGATTGATGCCGTGAATACGCTCGCGCTCGATGCGCTTCAGCTTACTCAGCTTCTTTTCCAGCCGGGCAACCTGTTTCTGCGTCGCCTGGTCGCCATCGTTAACATCTTCAGCCGCTGACACGAGCGCCGCCGCGGTGCCGGATGTTGCCACCGTCAACCTGCCTCTCGCCGAGTAGGCGCTTTCGATGCGGCCAAGCTCTTCGTCAATGAAGTCATTCATGCGCAACAGTTCTTTCGCGGTCGGCGGATCATGGTGGAGGAATTGTTGCGTGAGACGCACCGCGCCAAGCGGCAGGCTGACCATCTGCTGGATGTGTCCCTGGTTGGAGAGGGTCAACTCGCAGCTTCCACCCCCGAGGTCGATCAGCAGCTTGCGCGCGGCGCGAAAGCGTCCGCTGGATTGCAGTCCAAGATGGATGAGCCGGCCTTCTTCAAGACCGGTGATCACCCGCAGACGCCATCCCGTAGTGCTGCGGATCAGGTCAGCGAAGACGCGCGAGTTCTTCGCGTCGCGCACGGCGCTGGTGGAGACGACCTGTGTCTGCTCCGCGCCAAAACGCTCGGTCGCTTTGCGAAAACGTTGCAAGACTTTGATGGTGTGAGCTACGGCGTTCGGGTCGAGGCTGCCGTTGCGGAAGACGCCTTCGCCCAGGCGAGTGACTTCGCGGTCCTGGTGCAATACCTGGATGCGGCCGGCGCGCATCTCCCCGATACTTAAGCGGACTGAGTTTGAGCCGATGTCGACTGCCGCAAAGACAGGCATGGAGAGATGTTACGCCGTTCGGCGGGCACGGCCGCGCGCGGCAGCCGAGCGCGGTGCTTTCTTTTCAGGCGCAGCTTCCGCTGAAAGCAGTTCCGTCACTGACTGGATGGCTGAGGAAAAAGCCGAAGTGGTGAGCGAACGCAACTGCATGAGGATCCCACTGGAAACGTAGTTGTTCAAAGCCTCTTCCGCGGCTTCAGAGAGCGTGAGCCAGTCATGCCAGTTACCGATCGAGTCTTGCGTTTTTTCGAGCGCGGCAGTGAAACGCTTGATGGCCAACGCGTTGCCGGCCAGCTCAGCCGTGTAACGGATCTTCTTCAACTCGATGCGCAGCCGGTGCAAATCCTCGGGATCGACCATCGAGACGGTGTCCGGATATCGGGCAGCCAGAATGTGAAGCTGATTTTTCGCATGCTCCAGCGGGGAGCCGTCGTCGAATTCGCTATCAGGAGTTCCCGCGACTTGCTCTGCAAGCTTGTCCAGACGATTCATCCATTTCTTTCTCTGCAGCGTCTTTACTTCTTTATGAAGCTTTTCCGCTTTTTTTTCGCGCTTATCCAGTAGCCTGTTCTCCAACACTTCGTACTGCGCGCGTTGGGACTCTCCGCCAACGCGATGCAACAGCTGAAGCTGCACATCAAGATCACGCACTTTTCCTGACTTCTTTCTAATAGCGTGGATCTCGTTAAGCACATCATCGTTTTTGTCGCGTACTTTTTCCGGCAGATACACGGCCAGGGCTTCGATGCGCCTTGCCGTGGTGCGAAGCTTATGCACCTCTTTTGCGGACGAATCCGCACGCATGCGCTTTACCAAGCGCGAGAAAGTGCCGAACAGGACTGTGGATGATGCCTTCATTGGGGTGTTTGCAGCTGGAGTAGCGGGGACATAAAGATAAATGGCTCGCGGTCTTTAATCAAATCAGCGCGGCGCCGGCGCCGTGCCGGTGATCGCAGGGTTCTTCAAAGGAACCGCGTCGATATTGAATGAATCCTTTTCATCGAAATGGGCTTTCTCGGGTGAACTCACATCGAATTTCATCATGGTGCCCTTGAGATGGGGTCCATCGATCTCAAAACGGAGGTAGTGATAGGTAGGGCCGATGCCACCCTGGTATTTGTCATCCGGCGAACGGTCAAACATATAGGGTGTCGCGCCGCCACCGCCAGTGACGATGTAGTTGACGCTATTGTGTTCAAAGCGCTCGTAGTTGTGCACGTGGCCGGCGACTTCTATAAATCGCGCGCGCGTCTTCGGCTGCATCTGTTCCAGCTGCGCAGCCAAAGTTTTTTCTTCGCCGCGGGCGGAATGTCCCATGCCCACCATGAAGTGCTCTTTTGAATCGGTGTAAGACGGGTGATGCATCAACACAAAAACAAAATCTACCTCTACAGGGATATGGGCGAGCTGGCTTTGCAGCCACTGGCCCTGAGGAGTGCCTTCGCGGTATTTACTGTTACTGTCAAGGACGATGAAATAACAGTTGCCGAACAGCACTGAATACCAGCGCATGCCTTCGAGCTCAGGGAAGCGCTTCCACCAGTTACGCAAGTCATGGCTGTCACCGCCCAGCATCTCGTGATTGCCCAGCGCCGGATAGATGCGGATCTTTGCGTCCCACAGCGGCTTTATCTCTTTGTCCACCACGTCCCAATCCGAATCGCTTCCGCCGCGGTAAGGAATGTCGCCGCTGAGTAACAATGCCGCCGGTTTTTCTTGCGCGATCTTATCTATCAACGCCCTGCGCGCCACTACATTTGTATGCACGTTGTCCGCAGGGTCCGTGACGCGCATGTCGCCATACGCGATGATGGTGATCTTCCTGGCTACGTCAGGCACTACGAAAGTAGGCAGCCCTTCTTTGGCTTGCAGTGGTTGTGCAAGCGCAAACAGGCCCAAACAGAACAAGACGAGCAGCTCTGTCGAGAGCCATCGAACGGCAGATTTCATTGAATATGAGATGCAAGTTCCTGCTTTTGTGTCGTTTGGACCCGAATTTGCAGTGAATCTGTCCCTGGAGCGGACTCCCACCTGAGTAGCTGCATCTTAGTCAGTTCGGATGAAAAAGCTCCCCACTGCCTCACTGGACACGCCCCCAGCACCTAGCCTGGACGATAGAGGCAAAGCACCGGCCGATCCAGAGCTGAAGGACAATGAAAAACTCGTCCCTCCCAAGATGCGGAAGATCCATAAGCACCTTACTGTTGCCGATCTTCTAAGTCCGCATAAGAAGGCGCTCATACTCGGGTTCCTCGCCGTGGTGGGCGAATCCGCCGCGAATCTGCTGGGGCCATGGCCCATTAAGATAGTGCTTGATGACGTCGCTTCAAAGAAGGCGTCCCATGGCGCGCAGATAGCCTACATTCAACACTGGGTCGGTACAGACCCAATGGCGATCATAAAGGTGGCGTGCATCGCAGTCTTTGCCATTGCCGCCCTGGACGCTATCTGTTCTTACTTTGAAAAATATTTCACCACGAATGTAAGCCAGTGGATCACTTACGACCTGCGTCGCATCCTCTACGCGCATATTCAACGTCTCTCGCTGGCGTTCCATGATCAGAAGCGGACTGGCGATCTGATCAGCCGTGTGACGAGTGATGTCGATGACATTCAAAGTTTTATCAACCAAGGGTTACTCAGTTCTTTCATAAACACCCTTACATTGCTGGGCATGGTAGTAGTCATGTTCTGCATCGACTGGCGATTCACACTCATCGCCATGTCCATCGTTCCTCCCCTTTTTTTTATTGTCTTCGTTTATACCCGCAAGATCAAAAAAGCGGCGCGCGACGCGCGCAAGCGCGAGGGCCAGATATTCACGGTCGTCCAGGAAGTGCTGTCCTCGATCCACGTAGTAAAAGCGTTCACACGCGAGGATTATGAGCAGCAGCGCCTGGAAGAAGCAAGTCTCGAGAGCGTCGAGACCGCTATCCGTTCCCGCAGCCTGAAGGCGAAACTGAACCCGATCGTGGACGTGGTCGTTGCCATTGGCACCAGCCTGGTACTTTGGTACGGCGCAAGACTCATACTCTCCCACAAGATCGAGCCCGGAACCCTCGTTCTCTTTGTGTTCTACCTGAAGCAGATGTATAAGCCCATGCAAGAACTCTCCAAGATGACGGACACATACTCTAAAGCAGCCGTCGGCTTCGAACGCATACAGGAAGTGCTGGAGACAGACAAAGAGATAAAAGACATTCGCGGCGCCAAGAAAGCGCCAAAGTTCAAGGGCAAGATCGAGTTCGACAAGGTTTCATTCAGTTACTCGCCCGAACAGCAGATCCTGAAAGACATGAGTTTCGTGATCGAGCCCGGGCGAGTAGCCGCGCTCATCGGCCCGACCGGCGTGGGCAAGACGACCATCGTCAATATGATTGCGCGCTTCTATGATCCGGATTCCGGTGTGGTGAAGATCGACGGCACTGACATCAAGAAATACAAACAGCAGAGCCTGCGTGAGCAGATCAGCTTCGTGCTGCAGGATAACGTGTTATTCCACGGCACCATCTGGCAGAACATCGCCTATGGCAGGCCCGAAGCCAGCAAAGAAGAGATCATTGAAGCGGCAAAGCAGGCCAATGCCGCCGAGTTCATTGACAAGATGCCGCAAGGCTACAATACCATCGTGGGCGAACGCGGCATCACGCTCTCCGGCGGACAACGCCAGCGCATCGCTATCGCCCGCGCCATCATCCGGAACGCTAATATCCTGATCCTTGACGAACCAACTTCGGGCCTGGATGCCGCTTCAGAAAAACTTGTCTTCGAAGCGCTCGACCGTCTGATGGAGAAGAAGACGGCCATCGTGATCGCCCACCGTCTTTCCACTATTCGCCGCGCGGATGTGATCTTCGTCGTGAATAACGGTGCCGTGGTCGAGAGTGGAACACACGAGCAACTCATGGAGAAAGGCGGGCTCTACGCGGAACTTCACGAGCTGCAATTCAAACAAGACGAAGAAAAAGCCGGCTGAACGCCGGCTTTCGATTTCACACAACTACGCCTCAAAGCTTATTCAGCTCTGCGATCCGCTCTTTCAGAACCTGTAAGTAATCTTCAATCTGTTGAGGTGTGTATCCCCCTGCGCGGAAGGCGTCGCGGATCTGGTCGTCCGTAAGTTGCGTCAGCAATCCGCCCACCCATTTGGCGTCAGCGCGGGGAATATGGTGACCGATCCATTTGTTGTGGCGTACGTGAAAGAAGAAAGTTGGAGCGAAGACGGCGAACAACAGCGGAGCGTGCGTGGGGAAATTGAAATCCACGTAGTCGGGCTTGATCTTATCGATGAACTTCGCCTTTTTATAACGCGTCAGGTTGTTCTTTGACATGGCATCGGTATAGCTGCGTCCGGCCATTCCAAAGGTCGATCCCACGTCGGTGACCTCATAAAGTTCCGTGCCATCTTTGGCCACGTAGATCGCGTTGTTGTCGTCTTTTAGGTCCCAATTGCGCAGGAGCGCCATCATCACGCGCAATCCGTTGAACTCGCGTGAGTCTTTGAACGGATTGTCACGCCACTTCCAGTCTCCATCTTTCTTTCCCAACTGATGTATCTGCAGGCGGACGTTCTTCACGTGGTCGTTCTTCTGAAACTCTGACCCGCGCTGCAAGCGCATCAAACCTTCCACCTGAAGGTCAGAAGTGAAGTAGTTGTCATTGGCAAAATAGCCGATCGCCCACAGCAATCGCGAAGCCACCGGCTCCGGCTGCGCTTCCGGTCCCAACTTTACCTTCCACTTCACGCCGGCGGCGTCCGTCACGTCAAACTTGGGGCTGTGTGCCTCCATGTCTTCTTTATCGAACTTCACAGGAAGCTGGGCTTTATCGCCATTCCCGGCGCCCAGGAAGAGATTTTTTGATTTGATGTCGCCAGGATCTTGCCAGAGAAATAATTTGCCGTTGGTGGCAGGCTTTTTATCTTTGTGGTTGTGGTCTTTCTGCGCGTGGGCCGCAGAGTTTAGAAATAAGGCCGCGAAAAGGGCCAGGGATAGCAGGCGTCGCATGGATCTCCAAAGGGTGGCAGTTGGTCTTACAGAATGTGCCACTCTGCTTTGGATGCAAGATTTAGTACCAATAAACGGCCGTCGTGCGCGCAAACCTTTATCTACCGCCCAGTTACACAACCTTAGATTCAAAGGTCGAATCGAACTTAGGGCACCTTTGGAGACTCATTGAAACTCATTGTTCAGCCAGGCGACGGGACTGCGCCCCTCATACAAGCCATTAAATCCGCTAAGAAAAGCGTAGAGATCGTTATCTTTCGTCTTGACCAGGCAGACGTAGAGCGCGCGCTCGAAGACGCAGCGGAGCGCGGAGTCGCCGTACATGCGCTTATCGCGTTCACAAATCGCGGTGGCGAGCGCAGCCTGCGCAAGCTGGAGATGCGTTTTCTCGCCAAGGGGATCACGGTCGCCCGTACGGCGGACGACTTGGTGCGGTATCACGGCAAGATGATGCTCATTGACCGCAGAGAGCTCTATGTCCTCAGCTACAATTTCACGCACTTGGACATCGAACGTAGCCGCAGCTTCGGCATCATTACCAAGAACGCCGAATTAGTGAAGGAAGCGTGCGAGCTGTTTGACTCGGATACAAAAAGGATAGGATTCAAAAGCCGCTCAAAGAAATTCATTGTCAGCCCCGTCAATGCGCGGGAACAACTCAGCGCGTTTTTAAAAGGGGCTAAGAAGAGCTTGCTCATTTATGACACCAAGATCAGCGACCGCGGCATGATCCGTGTCTTGCAAGAGCGCATCAGCGCGGGAGTGGAAGTGCGAATACTGGGCGGCGTCTGTGCGGATAAGAAATTGCCGTTACGGAAGTTGCACCGCTTGCGCCTGCACACGCGCGGCATCGTCCGCGACGGCAAGCACTTGTTCCTCGGCAGCCAAAGCATGCGGAAGTTGGAACTCGACGCCCGTCGCGAGATCGGCGTCATCGTGCAAGGCGGCAAAGTCGTAAGCGCGTTTTCCGCCGTATTTGAAGATGATTGGAAGGCGGCGGAGATGACCAAGGCGGAAAAGAAGGCGCAGAATGTGCACCCCAAAGTGAAACGAGTCGCCAAGATCGCTGTCAAGAATGCGCCCGTCAAACCGATGGTCGATCAAGTCGTGGAAGTGCTCAAAGAACAGACGGACGGCAAGCTTCCGATGAAGGCCGCCAAAAAACATCTTGAAGTGGCCATGAAGACCGCGCTAAAGAAGGCCGTGAAAAAAGCGACGGCGGAGTTAGTGGAGAAGGCTGTCTAGAGCGGGTCACGAGTAAATAAGAGAGGCGCTCAGCCGAGCCAGTCAGTTCTGCTCGGCAGGCGCCGTGTTTCTGTCACGCGAATCTGCGGTGTATAGGTATCGCGTTATGGTCGACAAAGTCGGTATCATCGTCCGCGACGCGATCATGTCCGGTGGCACCCATGATCGACAACGCTACTGTCGCCCACCCCAGGGCGAAATCACTCCATCGAAAAGGAGTGTTCTTGTAGATCAAGGGTTGCGGCCCCAAGAGCATCCAAAAGCCGAAGATCACGTTCGCGCAGCTCCAGAGAAAGCTCGAATTCTTGCGTAGCCTCAGCGCCGAACATGCAAGCAGCAAAATGCCTATGACAAGGCTGTTCCATTTGCCCTCAGGCGTTGTCGCGAAGATGAATGCCGCGACCATCAGCCATATGCCGAACAGCAGGGTTGCGGTGCTAGCACCTTGTTTTTGCGGCGATACCCTCGTCCTCCGGGTTATTGACGTGTTTTCCATTCAGTTGTCCTTTCGTGCCTCACCCTGTGTGAACCTGTCTGGGGTACTTTCGTTGCCTTGTTGGGTCAGGCACGGTTCGGTGCGGCCCGGCAAAACGACGCTGAGCGGCGAAGGAGTCAAAATTCCTTCAGCGCTCAACGGGTATTTGCCGCGGATTCAGGCAGCTCGGTGATGTTCGGTCATCGTGCGTGAATCTGCTGTGGCGGTGATGTCCCTGCCGATGAATCGATCACGGGCTGTGCCGGCAATGATCGCCAGGATGATCGCGGCGATGCCGACGGCTACATCGTTCCATCGCGAGGATGCGCTGCTAAAGCCCAGAGCATTGGGCGCGAACAATAGCCATATTCCCAGAACAAAATTGGCCCAGCTCCACGCAGGATTCGAATTTCTTCCCATGCGCGCAGCGGCAAAGATGAATAAGAGAACGCCTACGACAAAGTCATTCCACATACCTGCGGGTCTTACGGCCAGAGTGAAGCCGGCTATGAACAGCCAGATTCCCAACAACAGATTAAGAGTGCTTGCTACTTGCTTTTGCGGCGACATCATATTCCTTGTCGCCAATGAAGTGTTTTCCATTTCCTTCTCCTTTCACTTGTAGTAAGTGGCTTTAATGACTGTGAATCCGCAAGGAGCAGCTTTCGTTGCCTTGCACACGCTGTGGGGCAGTGATATGAGGGAAAAATATTTGCCTTATGCGCAGCGGCTTTTTTGCGGGTCCAAAGCCCGCGGGTTGCGCCTTCGCGGCCTTGACGGATATGATTCGCGCCACTCATCCGCTGGGGGTTTTAATGTTCTCTTACCGTCGCTTGTGGTCAGCCGTTTTGTTTCTCACCGCATTGTCCGCCGCTTTTGCCCAACAAT
Organism: Terriglobales bacterium; assembly: GCA_025935035.1. Classification (GTDB taxonomy): domain Bacteria; phylum Acidobacteriota; class Terriglobia; order Terriglobales; family Acidobacteriaceae; genus JAICLA01. The sequence continues at coordinate 9,004 of JAICWB010000013.1, read as the reverse complement.
CTGACACCGATGACGCTGGTGCTCTGCGCTTCCGCTTCGTGGGGCCGCACGTGGGTAATCGCATCGCTGCCATCGCCGGCGTTCCCGGCGATCCCACCACCTACTACGCCGGGGCTGCGTCGGGCGGTGTTTGGAAGTCGAACGACGGCGGCAACCGCTGGGTCCCTGTTTTCGACAAGGAATCGGCGGCTGCCATCGGCGCGCTCGCGGTCGCGCCATCTGATCCGAGCATCGTGTGGGCAGGAACCGGAGAAGCTTGGGCCATTCGCGACAGCGACGTAATGGGCAATGGCATTTACAAATCTACTGACGGCGGCAAAACGTGGACCAACATGGGATTGCCCGCATCAGGACGCATCGGCCGCATCATTGTTCATCCCACCAACGCAGACATCGTTTACGCGTGCGTTCTTGGGCGCACCACCGGCCCGCAGCAGGAGAAGGGCGTTTATCGCACGCAGGATGGCGGCCAGCATTGGGACCGCGTTTTGTTTGGCGGGGAGAACGTGGGGTGTTCCGGCCTCAGCATGGACGCGAAAGATTCGCGCACTCTCGTCGCCGGCATGTGGCAGGTGGAGATGCACACTTGGGCGGAACTTTCGGGCGGCCCCGGCAGCGGCGTGTACATCACGCATGACGGCGGCACCAAGTGGACGCGCATCGAAGGCCATGGCTTGCCGAAGTCGCCGCTGGGCAAGATCGATGTAGCCATTGCGCCAACGAATCCCAACCGAATCTTTGCGCTCATCCAGACCAAAGACCAAGGTTCGCTCTGGCGCTCAGATGATGGCGGCGAGCAGTGGCGCGCCATCAATTATCAACGTGGGCTGATCGGCCGCGCCGGGTATTACATTCGGCTGGGCGTTTCCACTGGGAACGACAATGAACTCTATGTCGCCAATAGTTCCTTCTGGCAATCACTTGACGGTGGACAAAACTTCAACGAAGTTCGCTGGGGCGGCGACACCCATGACATCTGGATCGATCCCAAAGATCCCGATCGTCTCGTGTTGACTGACGATGGCGGCCTGCACATCACAACCGTTCATGGCCGCGGATTCCATAGCGTGCAGCTTCCCATCGGGCAGATGTACCACGTTGATGTCGATAACCAGGTCCCGTACTACGTCTACAGCAACATGCAGGATGACGGCAACATGCGCGGTCCCAGCGTGCCTCAGGGTTTCGATGAGACCGGTTGGGACCACGCCATGGGCGGTTGCGAATCAGGTTTCACTGTGCCTGATCCGGTGGACCCGAATATCGTTTGGGCCACTTGCTACGGCAACAAAGTCACTCGCTGGGATGCACGCGACAAGCACGCGCGCTCAGTCGCGCCATGGCTGCACACGCTCGACTCACCTCCCAATGACATCAAGTATCGCTGCCATTGGACCGCCCCTTTGGCCATCGATCCCTTCGATCACAACACCGTCTATTACGGATGCCAGGTCATCTTCAAGACTTCAAACGCCGGACAATCGTGGAGCGTGATCAGTCCTGACCTCTCGACCAATGATCCCAAGTACATCATGTCGTCCGGTGGCATCGTTGGTGACAACCTCGGGCAATTCTACGGCGAAGTCATCTTTGCCATCGCGCCGTCGAAGATCCAGAAAGGCCTGATCTGGGCCGGCACCAATGACGGACAGGTCTGGTACACCGATGACGGCGGCGTTAAATGGAACAACGTGACCAAAGGGCTGGGCGCGCCGCCGCTCGGCACTATCACCAGCATTGCGCCTTCCGCGTTCGATCCCGGCACCGCGTATATCGCAGTCGATCTGCATCTTGTGGACAACCGCGATCCCTACATCTACAAGACCGGTGACTTCGGCAAGACATGGAAGCCCATCATGGGAAATCTGCCGAAGAACGAATTGTCGTATGTGAAAACCATCGCTGAAGATCCGAATGCCAAAGGATTGCTTTTTGTTGGCACCGGCAATGATCTTTTCTACTCAGTCGATGATGGCGCCGAGTGGAAGCCGCTCGATTCCGGCCTGCCGCATTCACCAGTCTCGTGGGCCGTGGTGCAAAAGGAATTTCACGACCTCGTGATCTCCACCTACGGGCGCGGTCTATACATTCTCGATGACATCACGCCCTTGGAGCAGCAAACGAAAGGGAAGTCTGAAGCGGCTACTGTGTTATACCAACCGCGCTCTGCTTATCGCTTCACGCGTAATCCGCAGGCGTTCATTGATTTCTCATTGAAGTCAGCGGCAAAAGGGCCGGTGCAGATTGAGATCGTGGACGCAGATGGCAAAGTCGTGCGCAAGCTCGACACGCGCGGTCGTACGGGACTCAACCGCGTGCGCTGGGACCTGCACTATGACACGCCGCGCCTCATCGCCCTGCGCACCAACGCGCCCGATGACAGCCACATCTGGAGCGAACCCCGCTTTCGCGACGCTGATTCGCGCCCCATCACGCATTGGGGGACGCGGCAGGCAGAGGTTGGGCCCATCGTGACTCCAGGCAAGTACACGGTACGTCTCACTGTGGAAGGCCAGACTTACACGCAGCCACTCACAGTGACGCGCGATCCGCATTCGCCGGGTTCTGAAGAAGACATCAATGCGTCTGTAAAAACGCTTCTGCAGATCTCGAATGACATCAGCCAAGTCTCTGACACGGTCAACCAGATCGAGTGGATGCGCAAACAGATGGAAGTCATCTCCGCCATGCTGCGGCCGTCGAAACGAGGCGGCAACCGCGCCGCCCGCCCGGACGATGACGAGGGCGGCGCTCCAGCTCCCGACGCCACTGACGCCACCACCAGAAAGCGCAAAGCCGACTTGCTCAAGGCTGTTGAGGAGATGGACAAGAAGCTGCTCGGCATCGAGCACAAGTACGTCTCTTCCGCGCTCATGAATAGTGACGACAAATATTTCGTCGAGCCCTATCAGGTGTATCTCAACCTGATCTGGCTCAACGCTGAAGTCGGCACCGGCGGCGGAGACGTAGCCGGCGGCGCAGACTTCCGCCCGACTGACGCGCAACTCGTCACCCTGAAAGAACAGGAAGCGCAGATGGACGCCGCAAACGCAGAATTTGAGTCGCTGCTGAAGAATGAGCTGCCGGCGTTCAACCAGAAGTTGGGTGAGAACAATATGGCAGTAGTGGTGGCCACCAGCAGCCGCGGAAACTAAGTTTGGGTTTTAACGAGAAACTGGAAACGAGAAACTAGAGCAGCATGCCCCCTTGGTTGCAATAGCATAGCCTGACAGTCACGTGCGCTTACGCCCCGTGATCGTAAGTTGACGGCGTGCAGATAGCGGAACCTATGCTTTGCAATTCGTACCCCCGCGCTGGAGGTGCGTTTTGCGCGTGTAGCGCAAGGCATAACACCCGATACAACCCAGGCCTGAGTACCCGGTTCTAGTAAGTGGGTTAAAGTCAGCGGGCCGAACATGAAGATCCTGGGGTTACTAATCTTTTTTGCATTATCTGTACCAGGATGGGCATGGCAATCGCCGGCACCCACACCAGTCCCAGCATGGCACACGCTTCACACCGGGCCGATCATGGGCAAGGGAGGATACGCCCTGGCGGGGCCGGTGAATGCGATCGTTACCGACCCAATCGATCCGCAAACATTTTACGCAGGAACATTGGGTGGAGTTTGGAAAACCATTGATGGTGGAGCGAACTGGCAACCGCTCACGGATGATGCTCTCATCGACAGCGTGCTCTCTCTAGCTCTAGATCCAAATAACAGCCAAGTCATCTGGGCGGGGCTGGGACATCAAAACTTTGAGTACGAAAACTCTACGAACACTGACCTTCTCAAATCCTCAGATGGAGGGGCAACCTGGTCCCCTGTGCGATTGCAGGTGTATCCAGACGGCAATGACATAACCACGGTCGCAACCGTGGCGGTTCAGCCTGGTGATTCAAACGTAGTATTGGCCAGCGTCACTTCGGGATTCGCTGGAATCTACAGAACTGTGGATGGCGGAAATAGTTGGACCCGCGTCTCTGATTGCGACCTGGCACACCATCTGTTTTTCGACCCTGCTAATGGACAAATCGCTTTCGCAACATGCCAATTTCAGGGAGCGCCCGATCCTGTGTTAGTGAGGTCGTTCGACAGCGGACTGACCTGGAACCCGATCAGCGCAGGCATTGGGATTTTTACGGACGATGTGAGCGCCGGAATCTCTCCAGATGGAACGGTGTTGTACTTTTCAGACGCTTCCGACAACACGATCTCTACGTGGAGGAGTTTCGATCTGGGAACCACCTGGCAACAGACCCAAAAAAATGGTCCCCGACAGGACTGTTTCGGACAGAGTCATGTACTACTTATTTCCCCGGGGGACAACAACACTCTGTTGCGCGGGTGCGATTCGGTCTACCTCTCAAGAGATGGCGGCGCAACATGGAACCACATTGGTGCGGACCTTGAGACTTGGCAGAATGCGCTTGCCTTCGCCGCCGATGGCACGTTGATCACGGGCAACAATCATGGTATCTGGAAGACAGCTTCGCTAACAGGTTCGCCGATGTCCCTGCCATTTCCCTACACTTTGTACGATTTCCCAACTTATCCAGCCCAACAATTGCCTTGGCAGGATCTGAACGCCACTTTGGATAACGAGGCATTGCGGCAACAATTCGCGGTTGATCCACTCGGATCTGGGAAGTTAATGGGTACATCGTTTTTTAATGGAACCATCGAGTATCGCCAAGGCGTGGCAGAGCAAACAAGGCCTGGCATCGGAAACGCATCAGTGTTTGGGGCCGATGGAACCGGATATAGCTTTATCTATTATGACTGGGGAAAATGGTGGTCCAGACAAGTCAGCGAGAGATTCAACCTCTGGCAGTCTCCGGCGTCACAGGTTCCTCAGATCTGGAACGCCCTTGCCAGTTATCCTGGCGCCGGTGGATGGACAGAGACTCCATTTGTAGCTTCGTCATCATCTCCCCATGTTTTGCTCACGGGTTATAGCGGTACGAATGGAATTCCTAACATTTCAGCAGACGCGGGGCAGACTTGGCGGCCGGTTCAGGTGCCCACTGCGTTTTTTACTATTTCCTCGATAGCAATCGATGTGAACGATGCCAATGGTATGTGGTTGCTTGGCGACGTTGTAGGTGGTCACGACGTTATCGACATTTCGCAGAATGGCTTGGACGCCCATCCCACATGGGTGACTTGCCCCGTGCCTGGCCTGAACAGGCTCATCAAAACCGATCCTTCTGCCGATGGAAGCGCTTGGATAGCCGGTGAGGCTCAGCCCGGAGTGGGCGCTTCTTTTATTCGTTCACCTTCTCTGCTTCACGTGAAAGACCACTGTGCCGGCGGAATCGAGGATGTGGCCAAAGGGCAACTTTCGCAGTTGCTTCCGAACGCAGCCCTTTTCGATGTTGCCATCGACCCGGCATATCCTCAAGACTTATACGTCGCCTCGCAAGCTGGCGTGTACGCATCATTCGATGGTGGCACAACGTGGTCCGCTTTTACTACGGGCATGCCCAATACTGTGGTGAGCGGATTGCAGATAGACACTGTGAATCGCGTACTTTATGCGGCGACCGCGGGCAGAGGGATGTGGGCGACACAATTGCCACCTTCTCCGGCAAACATCTCCGTGACGCCAACAGCGCTCAATTTTCCGGATACGCTGATAGGTAGAAGTGCGGGGCTGGCCATTACGCTCAGCAACACTGGTGGTATCGATGGAAGCGTGCAAGTGGGCGCAGCGACGGGAGATTTCACCGCCTCCTCCGCTTGCGGCACGACAGTGCAGGAGAAAGGCTCATGCACTGTGAATGTCACCTTCTCGCCGACTGCTGGGGGAAAGCGCAACGGCTCACTGCCGATCATTGCGCAAGGAAAGGAGACATTGGTCGCGTTGAATGGGAATGGGCTAACACCCGCAACAGCAGCTCCCCTTGCACCTGATTTCTCACTTTCAGCCAACCAGACGCAAATGCAAGTAGGAGTCGGTCAGGCGGCAAATGCATCGCTGGGTTTGAATGCGTTAAATGGCTTTAAAGGCGCAGTGACGTTCAGCTGTGCGGGATTGCCAGCGAATGCCACGTGTTCATTTTCCCCGTCCCGCGCAGACATGAGTGCGAGCGCAGCAGTGAACGTGATGCTTACGATCAGTCCGGTTCAGACTGCTAAATCGCAATCACCATTTCGGTCCGTACCTTTGTTAGCAGCGGCCTGCTTATGGTTCGCATTGCCAAGAAAAAAGAAGTTGCTTCTGGCCAGCACGGCTGCGACCTGCTTGTTGGTTATCGCCGGATGCCGAGGGCTCGGGCCCAATCCGCCCATCTTGGTCCAACACAGCTATGTGGCAACTATCACTGGCACCAGCGGACCTTTGCAACATGCCATAGCTATGAACGTTTCTATTGAAACTTCTGAGAAGCCGAAGTGATCGCGCGCCGCGCGGAAATTGCTTTTGGGCAATGCTAAAGCACGACGCAGCTTCGGCGTCAGTGTTCCGCAACGGCAGGGAGGAAACGGCAAGGACGCCACACACGGTACGTTGTTCTGCTGGTAGGTGTACTGGCGGAGAGGAGGGGATTCGAACCCCTGATAGAGCTTTTGACCCTATAACGGTTTAGCAAACCGCCGCCTTCAGCCACTCGGCCACCTCTCCGTGAGGTTTTCTGGCGAACACATTGATTATAGCGGAAGTACCCTGTTTCTACTTTCTCGCAGTTTTGGCGCTACCCGCACAGACTTTGCCGAGTCAAATGCCAGGAAACACCCAATGCCAAAACGTGTTTTGCATTCCGTTGTCGTCATTTGTCTGTGTCTCACGGCCGCCTTTGCGGCTGACGATCCTCTAGTCGGCAAATGGAGATTTAATCCATCCCGCAGCACGATCATTGATTACATGATCATAGAGTCTGCTGACGCAAACCGGTATGCGTTTGCTTTTACGGGTTCTCCCGCCCCGGAGACCATCGCTGCCGACGGGACCTTCCAGCCCGGAATGGACAGCACAACCCTCTCCGCCACCATCTTGGGGCCACGATCTTGGAAGATCGAGCGCCGGAGTGGAAGCAAACCCATTCTGACAGCCTTCTGGAAGCTTTCGCCGGATGGCAAGACGCTCACTGATATGTTCACCAGCTTTCAGCCAGATGGTTCTACTTCAACCGAAAATCTGATCTACAAAAGGACATCCGGGAGCTCGGGCATTCCTGGCACCTGGGAGAGGATCGCCAAGTTGGACTCGCCGCTGGAGCTAGAGGTTCGGCTTGCGCAGGATGGCGGAATCGCATTCGTACTGAATGGCGGAGCTGCAAAGGTGATCCGATTCGATGGCAAAGAATATGCCGACTCCGGAGCTTCGGGTTTCACGTCAACCGGACGCCGCATCGGCGACAATGCCGTCGAGATCGTCACGAAAATCAACGGGAAGATCACAGAGCGGCGCGAGATAACGGTCTCCGCCGATCGAAAGACTCTGACTCGCACGATGCACGTCCCCGGCCCAAGCCGGCCAACTGTGCTCGTCTTCGACCGGGAATAGGGGACCTGTAGCCTAAGCCTTTCGCAACGTGGGCAGCGTCTCTTCCACCGCTTGCGCGAAGCGGTCGATCTCATCCGGCGAGGTGTAAACGTTCGGGCTGATGCGCAGTCCGGTAAACTGCGGCGTCTTAGTGCCGGCCACTACCGGCCCGCTGATGCCGACGGTGAAGATCTTGTATTTGTCGAGCAGTGCGCCGCCGAGTTTGCCTGTGTCCACCCCGTCAAACTGTACCGTTGCGAACGCGCCTGAGAGCCGCGGATCATCCGCCTTTGCTAGGACGGTCACGCCGGGGATCTTTTCCAGCCGGTCAGCCCAGCGCGACTTGAGGTAGCGCAGCCGCGCGAACTTTCGCTCTGCGCCAATATTGTTGTGGAAGTCCAGCGCCTGCAGGATCCCGTTATGCATGGCCGCCGGATGCGTGCCGATCTCTTCGAACTTGCGAATATCGGCGTCCTGCGATTGCGATGCCGGCATCAGAGCCCACGTCTGCGGGATGCGGTCTTTGCGCACATACAGGAAACCCGTCCCAACCGGAGCACTCAACCATTTATGCAGGCTCGATCCGTAGTAATCGCAATCGAGGTCAGTGAACTTGAAGGGCACATGCGCGAAGGCATGCGCGCCATCCACAATGCTCATGATGTTGTGCTCGCGCGCCAGCTTGCAGATCTCAGCCACAGGGAAGATCTGCCCGGTCATGAACACGACCTGCGAAACGTGGATGATCTTTGTCCTCGGGGTAATGTTGTCGCGATACAGCTTCACCAAGTCTTTCGGGTCCTGCACCGGGACTTTAAAATCGACTTTTTTGATGACCACGCCATCTCGCCGGCGCCGCTGCTCCCACGTCGTCAACATGCGCGGATAATCCTGCGTGGTGATCAGCACCTCGTCGCCCGGCTTCATGTCTATGCCGAGTTGCGCGTTGATGAGCGATTCGCTGGCATTGCGCGTGATGGCGATCGACTCGGGATCTGCCGCCCACATGCCCGCCAGCTTCTTGCGCACCTCTTCCACCTTCGGCTCCAGCTCGCGCCACATGCGGTAGCTGGGCGAATAGTTTCCGTAGCGCACCTCATTGATCTGTTCTTCCAGCACCACCGTGGGCGACGGCGCTACGCCACCATTGTTCAGGTTGATGATCGCGGGGTCCGCCTGATAGGCCTCGCGTATCTGCCGCCAGAAGGCTTCATCGTCGGCGCTAGCGTCAGGAAGCACGCCGGCATAAGCCTTGTTGAGCGCAGCGGTAACGGCGAGGGCATTGGCTCCAAGCAAAAAGTTGCGGCGGGTGACTGCGGGGAGGAACGAAGAAGTGTTCATGCGGGAGAGGATACTCCTTCTTAACACGTCCCGAGGAGCGCTTTTTGCGACGAGGGAGACCTATTGGACTTCGATACGCGGATCTAACCGCCCTTGCGCGAGCCTACATAGGTCCACAGAACCAGACATAGCGCACTAGCCGTTGACAGCCAGACGACTGAATCCCAAGAAATTTG
>JAICWB010000154.1 GCA_025935035.1 Terriglobales bacterium | reverse complement strand
GCGCGGTTCGTCATCGAACTCCCCGTAGCCCATTCGACGAATGGAAACCATTCCGCATGAACCGAATATTGATCGTTGACGACGAACCCGAGATCCGCAAATCTCTTCGCGGCGTGCTGGAAGACGAAGGCTACAAAGTCTCTGTCACCGCCAGCGGTGAAGCTTGCCTCGACGAATTGAAGAAGCATCCGTTCGACCTCGTCCTGCTCGACATCTGGCTCCCCGGCATGGACGGCCTCGCCACCCTCGAGCAGATCAAGAAGTCTGACGCCGCGCCCGAGGTCATCATGATCTCCGGACACGGCACCATCGAGAGCGCCGTGCGCGCCACCAAACTCGGCGCATTTGATTTCATAGAGAAGCCGCTTTCGCTCGAAAAGACGCTCATCATCGTCAAGAACGCGATCGAAGCTCACAAGTTGCGCAGCGAGAACAAAGACCTCAAGACGCAGACGCAATCGCGCACAGACATCATCGGCAACAGCGTGCCCATGAAAGCTCTGCGCCAGCAGATCGCGCTCATGGCGCCCACTACCGGACGCGTCCTCATCTACGGCGAATCCGGCACCGGAAAAGAACTGGTCGCCAAAGCCATCCACGCCCAGAGCCCGCGTAGGGACAACATGTTCGTCGAAGTCAACTGCGCCGCCATCCCTGAAGACCTCATTGACAGCGAGCTTTTCGGCCATCGCAAAGGTTCGTTCGCCGCTGCCGCCAATGACAAAGACGGCAAATTTCAGAAGGCTGATTCCGGCACACTATTCCTCGATGAAGTCGGCGACATGAGCCTGAAGACGCAATCAAAAGTTCTGCGCGCGCTCGACGAAGGCCGCTTCACGCCCGTCGGCGCGGAAGAGCCTATCTCTGTCGATGTCCGCGTCGTGGCGGCAACCAACAAAGATTTAGAGGAAGAGATCAATAAAGGAAATTTCCGGGAAGATCTGTTCTATCGCCTCAACGTGATTCCCTTTTTCGTACCGCCGCTTCGCGAGCGCAAAGAAGACATTCCGGCGCTTACGCGATACTTCCTCAAGGAAGTCTCCGCCGCATACAGCCGCCGCACAAAAGAGATCACTGACGACGCCATTGACGCTCTCTCCCGCTATGCCTGGCCGGGCAACGTCCGCGAGCTGCGCAACGTGATCGAACGGGTGGTCATCATGAATCCTACGGTGACCAAATTCGACCGCAAGCACTTGCCGCCCCTGGTTTATCGCGACGGCTCGCGAAGATCAGCCGCTGAATCCGTCACACTGCACCAGGCGCGTGCCGCCTACGAGCGTGATTACATTCTGAAGAAGATGGATGAAAACCACGGAAACATCAGCCGCACCGCTGAAGTGCTTGGCCTGGAGCGCAGCCATCTGTATCGCAAGATGAAGGCGCTCGGGATCTCGGTGAAGGAATAAGTTAGCTGGCGTTACTTAGCGGAAAAGACTTCACTTCCTGCCGCCGCGCCCGCAATTGCTCTATTTGCCGCAGGTTGTTATTTAATCTCTCCGCAGACGTCGCAAGTCTCGTGCAGTTTTTTATCAGGCGCTCCGCGTTCGCATGTAGGAGTTCAAATTTTTCTCTGCGTAGGCCGCGCTCCGCTCGCAGATCTCTGCTGTTAGAGCGCTCCGCCTCCCTCGCCGAGCGGCTCCCCATCCACTGGTCGATCTCACTCTTCAGGGCGAACACCGATCCGCGCAAATGTCCACCTGGACGCCGCACCGGCAATCCAAAATCTTTTTCCCAGCGTTGTACCGTGCGTACACCGCGGCCTATGTAGTTTGAGATCTCTTTCCAGGAATTAAGAGCTTCAGAATGTTCCACTACATGCCCCCCCCCCGCGACGTCCTCCGGTTGTTCACCGTGAAATCAGGCAGGCGCCTTCGCTATGGGCGTCGTACAAGGGTGTCGTAGTTTGTCGTACAACGGTCATCCTAACTCCGGCGTTCTAACATTTCAAGTCGTCCAAAGTGCCGGCGCCTCGTCGCAGGGCGCCGGTGAATAAAAGTCCGGGACTCGGTCACAGGCCGGTCCCGGGCTGGATTTATTATTGAGGACATCTGCCATGCTGGACAAATGCGCGACTCCGGATTGCAATCGCCGGTTCAAGTATTTCGGCGTTGGCTTACTGTTCGTCGCTCCTCCAAAAAAGAAAGCACACAGCAACTCCGGCCCGGAATTCTTCTGGCTCTGCGAGCGTTGTGCCCGCCGCGAGAATGAGATGGCTTTCAAAAGACTTCCGGTTGTCGTCGGGCCACCGCTTCGCCGCGCATCATGATCCCGGGCGTTCCGGCGTATAGTTGCCGTTACAGCCATCGGGTCATGCGATTTCCCTCATTTCAGAAATAGAAGTCCCAACATGCCGAATCATGACATCGTCGTTATTGGCACGTCAGTAGGTGGCGTGGACGCTTTGCAGAAGATCGTTCACCAACTGCCAGAACGATTCCCTGGCTCTCTCTTCGTCGTGCTGCACCTTGCGCCTGAAAGTCCCAGCCTGCTGCCTGAAATACTCGAACGCGCAGGAACTCTTCCGGCTATTCATCCCCGTGACGGCGATCGAATCCGCGACGGCCAAGTCTATGTCGCCCCGCCGGACCGCCACATGCTCATCCAGCGCGGCAAAGTGCGCATCATGATCGGCCCCAAGGAGAACCGGCACCGCCCCGCCATAGATCCCCTCTTTCGCTCCGCCGCGCTAGCTTATGGCCCGCGCGTCATCGGCGTAGTCCTCACCGGCTCGCTCGACGACGGCACCGCCGGCCTCCTCGCCATCAAGCAACGTGGCGGCATCGCTATCGTGCAAGATCCTGAAGATGCCTATTGCGGAGACATGCCACGCAGCGCCATCCGCTACGCCAAACCCGACCATGTGCTCCCTCTGGAACAGATCGCCCGCAAAATATTGGAACTCGTGCACCAACCCGTACGGGTCGCGGTCGCCGCCGGTGGTACCGGTGGATTGCAGCTTGAAGTAGAGGCTGCGGAAATGGAGCCAGCCGTGCTCGATGACTCGGAACATCTCGGCGAACCATCGCCCTTTGCTTGCCCTGAATGTAACGGTGTCTTGTGGGAGAAGAAAGAAGGCGACCTCCTTCACTTCCGCTGCCGCGTAGGCCATGCCTACACGGCAAGCAACCTCGTCGCGGAACAGAACCTCGGCGTGGAAAGCGCGCTCTGGGCTGCGCTACGCGCGCTCGAGGAGAACGCATCCCTCAACGAACGTCTCGCTGAGCGTGCCCGTGCCCGTCGCGCATCCGCCACTGCAGAACATTTTGCCGAGACCGCCGAGACCAAAAAGTCTCAAGCCGCAACCTTGCGCAAGTTATTGCTCGAAGGCCAATTCCATGTGTCTAAGAACTAGTCGATTATCCGGAGATTGCTGGCGCACCTTGACTGCTCAGACTGTGATCGCTCTGACGACTGGACGGTATTGCAAGTGAAACTTCCCAACTTGTCATGCCCCATCCAATCGGTCGGGTCTTGACCGATCGAGTGGGATCAAGATTCTCCCCGTTCGTATGCCGCTTGTATCCCGTACAGTCACGGCTTGGGTTTACCCGTGCCGAATCGCTCCAACTCTCCTTATAACGTGGAACCAGGTCGCCACTGGGCTCGATTTATTCAAGGGCACAGTATGGCCCTAAAGCAGGGTTAATACCTCACAGGAACAGACGGTCGCAATACGTCCCTGATTGCCCAAAGAAAGTAAGGCCCCTTAGCCCATCAATGGAACATTTGAGTTTAAGCCGAACGAATCTCTGTCTCTCTTGCGCAATCCATGTACTCTGAATACACAAGGGAGGCCGCCGTGGATACCGAAAACAAACCGGAACCAAATCCCGAGCAGGCAGCGATTGCCGATGCCTGCCAGGATTTTCCGCTCGCCGTCACCGAGCTGGCGCGCCTCTATGCCAAGCGCCACTCCCTGGGCTAAGGCGCGAGCTGTCCCTTCGGAATTGGCTTAAACCAATAGTTTTCTACGGAGCAAACCGCCTAAGCCCAACATGCCGGAAGCAAACAGGGCGAGGCTTGCAGGTTCGGGAGTTTCCGTCACCACAGCCGTCGAACAGGTATCCGTATTGATGTTGTTGGTGTCCATTGTGACGGCGGCGTTCAGGGCGATTGCGCGACCGCATGTGATGTCAGCCCCCGTCGTCAAGGTGATGCTTTGGTCCGCAATGATGGTCCCGTAGAAATCAGTGCCCGTGCCCAGGGTTGCTGAGCTGCCAACCTGGAAATAGACCTGGTTGTTCGTGCCGGAATTGACGATAACGATGGAAGATGCCGACGCGGTTGTGAGTGTGCTGCCTATCTGGAAGACGATGATCGAATTGCTGACGCCTTGAAAATCCAGGGTCAGTGCGCCGGTCAGTTGCGCGGAAGAATCAAATTTATAAACTCCCGCATCCAGGGTCTGTCCCCCAAGGTCTTCGCCCGTCAAATTCTGGGTGGGTGCCAATCCAGAGAAGAAGTTGTACGCCGTCAACGCATCGGCTTGTCCTTGAGCGGCGACTGCATCGTTATTGTGGATCGTCCCCAGCACTATGCCTGGACCGAACCCCGTGATAGACGTTCCCGGCGAAAGGCCGAGGTCCTGAAAAACCACACTCGGGCCGGTATTGGTCACGGTAGACGCGCCTAGAACGCCAAATCCTGCGGCCGTGCCCAACACGTCAGCGTTGGCATTCACCGCGATTAACGACAAGACAAACAACCCAGCGAAAAACAGTTTCATTTGTTACCTCCAAAGGGGCGGAGCTTTGCCGGGGGGCGCCCCATACTTAGGTTCGTTTATAGGCTGGGCGAAACGTCCTGTATGAGCAATGTTGCTCAAAAATGGACTTTTATTTTTATTACGTCGGCGCGGTGTTCACTTTTGCACAGCATTCATATCCTGCGAAATGTAGATTCACAAGACGGGCCGTACATCCATGGAATCTCGAACCTGCAAGCTAAAGCCATTTCACAAAAAAGAGACCCCAGGAAACCCATGACTTCAGATGCCGTGCTGTCCTTTCCAGACCCGGCACAAGTTGATGCCGATAGGATGGATCACATCCAACCAGCTTCCGGCATCACCGCCCTTGCGCCAACAGTCTTACCGGATTGTCATCTGGAAGAACTGGATGGTGGCGGCTTCTTCCTTGCTTACACGCCTGCCATGCAAAAGATCCGCAATGAGCTAAGGCTCGTCGCGGACTTGAACATCCCCTTGCTGATCCTGGGCGAGAGTGGGACGGGCAAAGAGATCGTTGCGCGATTGGTCCATCAGTACTCCAAGCGCCGTCGCGCACCATTTATGAAGGTGAACTGCGCTGCCATACCCTCTGAGTTGCTTGAGAGTGAGTTATTCGGTTTTGAGACCGGTGCGTTCACCGGAGCGCAACGCGCCAAGCCGGGAAAATTCGAGCTCTGCCATAAAGGTACGTTGCTCCTGGATGAGATCGGGCAAATGCCGCCCATCTTGCAGGCCAAACTGTTGCAAGTCCTGCAAGATGGAGAATTCACCCGCTTGGGTGGCCGTCATGCTTCGCAGGTCGATGTACGCATCCTGGCCGCGACCAACATCGATATGCCCCGATGCATAGCCGATAAGACGTTTCGTCATGATCTTTTTTACCGCCTCAACACCTTCCCCGTGATTGTGCCTCCCTTGCGTCAGCGTCGCGAAGAGATACCTCATCTCATTCACGAAATGTTGCAGCGCATAGCCAGGGAGTACGGGTGCGGGACGGTGGTACCCTCCGCTGCTTTTATTGAGCAGTGTATATACGCTCCCTGGCACGGCAATGTGCGGGAGTTGCAAAACTTTCTAAAGCGTCACTCGATAGTTAGGAATGAGGACGCTGCTATCCAGGAACTCACGTCGCTGGCCCGGCAAACTACGGTGAGAGACTTGAAGTCGATTGTGCAGCAAGCAAAGGTCCGTCTCGAGACGGAAGCGATCACAACCACGCTTTTAGAGACGGGCGGAGATCGCAGGCGCGCTGCCAGCATCTTGAACATAAGTCGCCGGGCCTTGCTTAATAAGATCCAACAATACGGTATTGCCCCGTCGATAAGTCACACCAAGGTCGGCGTGAAAAAGAAATGCGCCTAGCGGCCAGATGCGGCCGCTCATCCCTGGTCTAACTTTTTGAGTACCGCGAGAAGCAGGCCGGCTTCCGCGCTGTGGAAATCCCTATAACTCTCAGCTTATCTCAAAGAGAACATGCCACATATCATCTTATCTTTTACTTGACTCTCGTTCACCGGCTTGGTTACTCTGGCTAATGACCCTCTTAAAGAAGCCCCAGATGCCATCCACTTTTGCCCGCACGTGCATTCACGTCAAGACCAACGGCATTCGCTGCGGCTCGCCCGCCCTCCGCGACTCAGTTAAGTGCTATTTCCACCACCGGCACCGTCGCCTCAAACGTGATGCCGTGACCTACACCCTCAACTCCCGTGGCGGACGAATGGCCGCCATCCAACAGGTTCTTTACGCCGTGACCAATGACCGCATGGATCCCGAAGTCGCCCGCACCGTCTTGTACGGCATCCATCTCGGCACCAACAAAGTATTGAAGTAAGTCGTGGGAAATGAATATTTTGCGCAAAACGTCTTTAGATTTCATACTTTGCAAGGCCGATTTTTGTAAGTCCGCAGAAAATATAGATTTTAGCGGAGG
>JAICWB010000272.1 GCA_025935035.1 Terriglobales bacterium | reverse complement strand
GGGGTATTCGGCGGACACAGGGGCGCGTCGGGCGGGCCGGGGCGGCGGTGTTAGCGCGCGTTCCACGCGATTGCGGCCATTGTGTTTGGCACGATATAGAGCTTTGTCCGCCGCCTCGACTACATCTTCTGGAGTAGAACGGTCGTCTGCTTGGGCGATGCCGATGCTGACAGTGACAGACGTGACGACCGCGCGCTGATGCATCGCACGTTTTGGGCGCTCACGCCTATCAGGCCGCTTGCGCTGGCTGCGGGCAGGGCCACGCGCGATGAATCCGTCTTCTTCAATGCTGAGGCGCACATCTTCCGCGTGATCAAACGCGTTGTCGAGATCGCTTTCCGCAAAGACCAGCGCGAATTCCTCTCCGCCACAGCGAAAGGCTCTGCCGCCGCCGCCGACATGTGCCAGTTGAGCGGCGACTTTGCGCAAAACCTGGTCGCCCGTCTCATGGCCGAAGGTGTCATTGAATTTCTTGAAGTGGTCCACATCGACGATGGCGATGGCGTAATTCTCACCCAGTGCCGCCAGTGCCTCATTGAAAGCTCGCCGTCCTGGAAGCCCGGTGAGTTCGTCATGGTAAGCGATCCAATGCGAGCGCTCGATCGCCGCTAGAGCCAGAACGATTCCTGAAAGCGCGATGCATGCGACCGACGTGTGCGAATCGTGTACGCCGGGCGAGAGCGCGATCAATCCCCAAAGCATTCCTGAGCCGACTGCATCCGCCGAATACAGAAACCTTCCCAGCAATGCCAGCCCTGCCGAAACGAAAAACAACTCAACGATGCCAAAGCTGAACACTTCCAGATTGATGCGGTTGCTTAATACAGAATGGAAGAAGTTCGCGTCCCATCTTATGGCGGCAAGAAACACCGCCCACTGGACGAACAACAACCCGCTCCACCACGCCACGGCCAGCCAATCAAAGAACGCATCGTCCACTAAAAGTAGCAGCGCAACGTCCAGGGCGATCAACGCTGTGCAGATTGGATGCAGCGCCGCGGGAATATCCACCAATGTGAGCGCGGCGAGATACGCCCCAAGCGAGACCAGCGCCAGAAACACGCGCAACGAGCGCAACCGAACGGCAAGCATTGCAGCAACAGCCAACACCGCAGCACACGTGATCTGTGCCGGTTCAGTAAGAGCTTGCGTGAGAGCCGGCGCAATGGCCAGCGAGCACAGTGCCGCGATCACCAGCAATCCGCTGGGGAAAATCAGCTGGCGCAACGGAGTATGAGATGAGAGAGACACCTCGCACGAGCATATCGCGCGCTCGTGCGAGGGTCCGGTTACTAGGCTGGTTCCTTACTCTTCGTCGCGGTTTACATCGATCTCAACTTCTTCCGCGCCCTTCGGACGTGTTTTCAGAGGTTCCAGTTTAGCGCCTTCCAGTTGCTTGTTGATGCCCGGCAGCTCCTGTAATTTCAGTTGCTGCCACGCAGCGACCATGCCGGGGGCTTGCGTGTGTAGATTTCCGATGGCCTGAATGGCCACCGACGTTGGTGCGACGTCCGCGCCTTGCAGATTACCCATCAGGCTTAACAATGCGCCGCGCATGGGAGCGAGACCGTGCACGTTGCCATCGGAGCGGCCGCGGCCGCCACCTTCGCCTTGCAGATTACCGAGCTTCTGATCGAATGCCTTGAGCGATCCGGCAACAGAAGATGACTCCGGCTTGGCCAGGATGTCTTTGATCTGTTCACGTACCGCATTCACCTCTTCGCTGGCTTGGGAAACGATGCTGGCATCGTTGTAGAGCTGCTCGGACAACGTGAACTGTTGTTCGAGAGCAGACTGCGGCGTCTTGACGCGCGGATCCATCGTTACGGTGATCGGTTGTTCGTACTGCTTGCCATTCACCGTCAATATCACGGTGTATTGCCCCGGCATCACCCAAGGCGACGTCGGGCTTGGGGCAGTGTTTTCAAAAACTGCGGCGATGGGCAATCCCGTGCGCACGCCGGGAATCGGATTCAAATGCATGTCCCAAAGGAAGCGGTGCATGCCCGGAGCGGCGGACAGAGTCTGCGGTGGCCGCACCCAGTACTTTGGCACGGCGAGCATGGGATCGATGGGCGTCGGCTTCTCAGCGCTCGAGTAGCTGCGCACCACTTTTGTATTCTGGTCCACGATCTGCAACGTGACTGGCTTGCTGGACCCCGACTTCAAATAATAGTCAATGATCGCGCCATCCGGCGGGTTTGGGCCCTGCGGCTCGTCCGGGGGAAGAGGCGTGTCAGTGTTCATGTCCCAACGTACGCGGACGGCGTTGGCGGGCTTGAATAAGGTGGCTTCGCCTTGCGTCATATTCGCGCTGAGCTGACGCAGCGGCGTGATGTCATCCATGACCCAGAATCCGCGCCCGTGGGTCGCGGCGATGAGGTCATCATTCTTAATGATCACGTCGCGCACGGAACTGCCCGGCATATTGTTGCGCAGCGATTGCCAGTGGTCGCCGTCGTCGAAGCTGACGTAGACCGCGCGCTCGGTTGAGGCAAACAGCAGGCCCTTACGCACAGGATCTTCGCGGACGGCATTCACATTCTCGTCTTGAGGTATGCCGTTGACGATCTCCGTCCAGGTTTTGCCGGAATCATGCGTGCGCAGAATGTGCGGATGCAGATCGTCGAGGCGCAGCGTGTTGATGGCGGCATAAGCGGTGTTGGCGTCGAAGTGCCCGGCATCGATGATGGATACTTTCGCCCACGGCTTCAGCAAAGGCGGAGTTACATCCGCCCAGTTCAAGCCGCCATCCGTCGTAAGATGGATTAGCCCATCGTCCGTGCCGGCCCAGATGCGCCCGTTTTCGAGCGGCGAAACGGATACCGCATAGATGACGCCGCGTTGGATCGGCTTGGCCGTTGGCTGGTCTTTGTATTTGCCGATGCTCGCCGGCAATTCATATTCCTTGCGCGACAGATCAAGACTGACTTGCTTCCAGGTATGCCCGGCATCCGTCGTCTTCCAAAGCGTGTTTGCGGCGAAGTACATCTCATTCGGATTCCTCGGCGAGAAGACGATCGGCTGAGTGCGCACTACGCGGAAATCGCCGCCGCGGAATGCCTTCGGCAAGATCTCTTGCGCCTGGTCTGTGCGGCGATCGTAACGCGTGAGCTTGCCGCCATAGACGATGTCTGGATCTTGCGGGTCAGGCACTACGTATCCGTACTCTTCAGCGGCGACCGGATGCCAATCACGGAAAGTAATGGCGCCATCGTTGCCGCGGCTGCTGATGCAGGCCGAGCCGCTCTCTTGCTGTCCGCTGCAGAGGCGATACGGGAAAGCGTTATCTGCGTTCACGTGGTACATCTGCGCGGTGGGCTGGTTGTACCAACTGCTCCAAGTCTTGCCACCATTCACGGTGATGATGGCGCCCTGGTCGCTGGCTAGCGCAATGATGTTCGGATAATCAGGATTGATCCACGAGTTCTGGTAATCATCGCCGCCAGGAGCGCCGCGGAAGCCTTCCCAAGTCTTGCCGCCGTCCACTGACTTCCATGTCACCGTGCTGGTGACTATGACCACATCAGGATTCTTCGGATCGAACCGTGGCACGCTCAAGTCGCCGCCGCCGATGCGTCCCGCTGGCCGCGGATCACTGGTTATCACAGCCCAGTTCGCGCCTGCATCATCAGAGCGGTAAATCTGAACTTTGCCTTGCGTAGCAACAGTCGCCATCAGGCGCTTAGGATTGCTGGGCGCAATGGCGATCCACGCTTGAATGATGCCTTGCGGCAATCCTCCGGTGAGCTGGTTCCACGTTTGGCCGCCGTCGGTCGATTTATAGATACCGCCGTCCGCGCCGTTCCACGCGGCATTCTCCCACGG
>JAICWB010000024.1 GCA_025935035.1 Terriglobales bacterium | reverse complement strand
CGCCTCAGACGAAACAAACTCACCGCACACCTTCTGCCGGGGAAACTTTCCCCGCTCCAGTGAGAGCACTGAATGTCCCGCACGCGCAGCCGTGATCGCCGCCGACGTTCCCGCCGGTCCGCCGCCGATGACTGCCACGTCGAACCTCTCTATTGCGTGCGTTTCTTCCAAGCGATGGCTCCCATGCGAAACAGGAAATGATTGCTGATTTCGACTGATGCTGCAGTGGTAAGCCGGAGTGTATGTTCCAACTCGCGCCGTGTGTAAGCGCGCTTCACCGATGCAGCAGAATCATGCGAAGTGATGGGACTGCGATACAGCGCGCGTCCCACCAGTACGCTGAAGAGGTGCAACCGGCTCCGCCGAAGATCATTGATGATGCAGGCGTGCCGGGATACGCGCAGAGCCTCATTCACGAACTTCACGATCTGGTTTGGTTCAAGATGGTGCGCAAATAATGCACAGCCAACCACATCGAAGCAGTCATCCTTGAACGGAAGTTGCAAGGCGTCTCCAGCAATCGCAACGCCGCCAGCGCCAGTCAAGTGATCGAACGCGCGATCCATGATGGTGGACGACAATGTGATGCCGCTGTTCGCCAGTTGTTTCGTCGCGCCGGCTGCTACATCGCCGGTCGCTCCTGCAACGTCCAGAAAAGAGATATGGCCGAGCCCGGTCTTCTTAGCCACTTTCCGCAGCAGTTTGGTTGTCGTCGAAACTCCGCCGAACGCTTTGTTAATGAACCGCAGGTCGGCCAGTGATTCTTCCACTTCATCGGGCCTGCACGAGTCCGTATCGAGCAACTCCTGCACCACCACGCGATTCATACGCGCGCCAACTCTTCTTCCAGCAACTGTTTGTTGTAAAGGTCTGTGTAGTAGCCGTTGCGCTCGATAAGTTGTTCGTGGGTGCCGTATTCCACGATCTCTCCATCATGCAGCACCGCGATGCGGTCCGCATTGCGCACCGTTGAGATCCGGTGTGAGATCAATATCGTGGTGCGGCCATGCATCACCTCACGTAGATGGCTGAGGATCTTGTCTTCGGTATGGGTATCCACGCTTGACAGAGCATCATCAAGCACGAGAATGCGCGGGTCGCG
Organism: Terriglobales bacterium; assembly: GCA_025935035.1. Taxonomy (GTDB): domain Bacteria; phylum Acidobacteriota; class Terriglobia; order Terriglobales; family Acidobacteriaceae; genus JAICLA01. The sequence continues at coordinate 18,511 of JAICWB010000024.1, read as the reverse complement.
GATCATCGCTCTCGCAATGGCGGTGCGCTGCTTCTGTCCGCCGCTAAGCGTGATGCCGCGCTCGCCCACGACGGTGTCATATTGTTCAGGGAACCCTTCAATGTCCGCCGCAATGCTCGCGCCGGCAGCCGCGGCGCGAACGTCTTCAATAGAGGCGCGCTCCACCCCAAAGGCAATATTTTCGCGAATCGTTTCACTGAACAGAAATGTTTCTTGCGGAACGAATCCGATGTTCCGTCGCAGCACGCTCAGAGGATAATCCTTGATCGGACGGCCATCGATCAGAACCTGTCCGCTCTTCGGTGCGTCATAGATGCGCGGAATGAGATTCACCAGCGTGGTTTTGCCCGAACCGGTCGGCCCAACGATGGCCAGACTTGAACCCGCGGGAATCTTCAGGTTGATATGACGCAGCACCGGTTTCGTGCTTCCGGGAAATGAAAAACTCAGATCGCGAAACTCGACGTCACCACGTATCGTGCTCGCGCGGTCCGCAAGCTCAGGTGCAACATCATTATCCGCGACCGTCGGCCGCTCCAAAATAATTTCGTTGATGCGCCCCATGGAAGCCGTCCCGCGTTGATAGATGTTGATCACCCAACCGAGCGCGATGATGGGCCACGTCAGTTGCACCATATACATATTGAACGCCACGAAATCGCCGACCGAGATATGCCCCAGCAACACTTCGCGTCCGCCGAGCCAGAGTACTAGCACGACGGCGAAGCCGAGCATCGTCTGCAGCGTCGGCCACAGCATGCCCATCAACTGCACCAGCTTCAAACTGCGCTTGATGTACTCGCGATTCGACCGGGCAAAGTTCTCCGCCTCGGCCTTCTCTTGCACATACGCACGGATCACGCGGGCGCCGGAAAAATTCTCCTGCGCACGCGCAGAAATGTCAGAAAAAGTAGCTTGGATCTTTTCGAATCGCTCGTGAATCCGCTTGCCAAAATACTGGATCAGTATGCTCACTGCCGGCAGCGGAACGAACGCATACAGCGTCAGCTTATGGCTGATGCCCCACATGAAGATCAGCGACCCCGCGGTGAACACGATGGTATTCGCGGAATACATGATCGCCGGCCCTAGCATCATGCGCACGGCATTCAGGTCATTGGTCGTCCGCGCCATGATGTCGCCCACGCGGGTGCGCTGGTAATAATCGTAAGAGAGGGACTCCAGATGCTTGAATAGGTCGTTCCGCAGGTCGAATTCAACATCCCGCGAGATGCCGATCAATATCCATCGCGTCAGGAATTGAAAGATGCCCTTGCTCAGAGCGATCCCAAGGATGAGTACGGAATATGTCAGCAACTTCTCGCGCGTGACGCCGTGGTTCAGATCGTCCACCGCACGGCGAATCACCTGCGGAAAGATGACCCAGATCCCGTTGGTAAGCAGCAATGAGATGCCGCCCACGACGAATGCCCGGCGATATCGCCAGAGATAAGGGAATAGCGGCTTGAGTCGCGTGAGCATGTGCCAGATAAGATGATATCCGAGCCGCCCAGGTCACACGGAATCAGCGTTCTATGTAGGAACTTTCAGGATAAGGTATCCCCCCGCCAGCCCGAACAGCAGATCAGGGGCCCACGCCGCGAGCGCCGCGGGAAGTTCATTCACATTTCCCAGCGCCTCAAAGAAATTTGCGGCAACCAGATACACAATCGCAATCCCCAGCGCGGTAGCCACGCCGGTCAGTGCGCCACGACGTCCAGCCATCAATGAGAAGGGAACAGCGAGAATCGCCATTACCAGGGCGATCGCCGGATACGCCAACTTCTTCTGCAGTTGCACCCGCAAACGCACTACATCGAACCCGCTCTGCTGCAACTCCGAGATGTATGACTGCAACTCCGAGTAGTTCATCTCTTGCGACTGCTTCACTTCTTTCTTGAAATAAGCAGGCGGCTCGCTGAGGTCGGGGAACGTAGTAACAGCGAATCGCCGATACTCCGTCACCGCGTCCGTCGAGATATCGCGTTCCCATCCCTGTTCATACACCCAGCCTTTAAGGTCGTTCTCCCAATGAGCGTGGTTCGCATAAATGCGCTTCGTGATCTGGAAGGTCGCAGGATCCAGTTCAAATGCCGATAAATTCGCAAACTCATTCGAGTCCGCATCGAAGTGCTGGTAGTAGTAGATCTCATTCTTTTCGCCAAAGATCCACTTGCGATCAGGACGCAAGAACGTCTGCGCCGGCCGTCCCTTAATGTTGTTTCGGATCGCCTCTTGCCGCGTGTTCGCCTCGGGCAGGTAATAAGCGTCGAAAAGATAAAGCCCCACTGATACCAGCGACGCCACGGCCAGCACCGGCACGATTGCGCGATAAATACTGATGCCCGTAGCCTTCATAGCGGTCAGTTCATTCGAGCGGTTCATCAATCCGAACGTGACCAGCACCGCGATCAGCACGCTCAGCGGCGTCATCACGTAGATCATCGACGGCGTGAGGTTCAGCAGATACGCTCCTACCATCGAAAGTGGAACATGGTTCTTGATGATGTCGCCCAGCAATTCAAAGAACGTGAAGATCAGCGTCAGCACGATGAACGAAGCCAGCACCATTCCCAGATATCCCAAAAACGTGCGCAGAATATAGTTGTCCAGGATCATGGGGAAGCGATTCGGATTGGTCGTCGCCGTTCGCGAAACGCGTATCGCCGCGCGGCGTTCATCCACGATCTCTGCTTCGCTCCTATTGAAGGCCTTTGCCGCTACACCCTGCACCCACGTTACCACCATGCCAATGTCGAGTGACGAGCGGTCCACCAGTCTCAGCAAGAAAACTCCGGTCACGGCGAATACTACGTTCGCGATCCAGACTCCCGCCGCTGCTGACAATTTCCCCTGCCGCGACAGCGCCACTCCCATCGCCAACAAAAAGTAGTAGATGAACACCAGCACGATGGTCAGCACGAAGCCTGTCGACTTACCGCCTTTCTTTGACGACAATCCCAGCGGAATCCCGATCAGCGCCAACACCAGGCACGCCGTCGGCAGCGCGAGCCGGCGATGAAACTCCGTCATGTACCAGCGGTCGCGCGCCGGATCAACGCCATTCGAGCGGCTAAGCAATTCCGTCGTCAGCAGTTCCGCTACGGGAGTTTCCCGCGGCTTACTCGGATCAGCCGACGGCAGATCGATAGGGATATCCGTCTCCGCAAACGTACTTATGTTGTATTCGCCCGGCGCGCGCGGATTCGTCTCATGTCGCGACCCATTCACCAAATGCAGCCGCAATGTATTGGCATCTTCATTCATGACCGTCGCGCGCTCCGCTAGCGTGATCACCGGCGCAGCCGGATTGCGGATGTCGGCCAGAAAAACATTGCTCCAAACGCTGGCGCGACTCGACGCTTTCACATCCTGCACATAAAGAACAAAATTCGGGAAATTCTCGTAAAACACTCGCGGCTGAACGGCGGATGACGCCGTCGAAGTTTTCAGCGAATTCTGCAACCGCATCAGCGCTGCCGCTGAGCGCGGAGCGATCACCACGCTGTTCAGCAGCGAGAGCAGCCATATCGCCACCGCGAAGATCGAGATCATGTTCACGAATTGCATCGCGCCCAGTCCCGCTGCGCGCATCGCTGTGACTTCACTGTCTGAAGCCAGCCGGCTCAGCCCGATCAAAATGCCAACCAACACTGCCATCGGCAGCGTGTAGATGAATGCCGTAGGAAGAGTAAGAAAAAAAAGTTCAGCCACGCTCGGTAGTGGGGCGCTGTTTCGCACGATCAGCTCCAGGATCGCGCCCAGGTTCTTCATGAAAATGACGAACGTGAACACCGCCGCTCCCAGGGCGGCGTGCGCGGTCACTTCCTTCAGAACATAGCGCGTGAGCAGTCGCACAAACTTTGTGAGGTAACAATTGAGTCTAGCATTTTAGACTCTGCAGAACGTCAAGCGTTCACGCCCCACTCTTCCCAAAATAAAAGGGACGCGGCCTAAACCGCGTCCCTCTAAAAATGCCGAGTTCTTACGGATTGTTGTCACCACCTCTGATGTTGCGCCCACCTCGGCGATAGGTTGAAGACGGCGTCACCGTCACCGGGCTGCGCAATGTGAACTGCAACACTGTTTCGGGGTTGACGACCACTTTCTGTCCCTTGGTGATGGTGTTAGCGCCCGCTCCCACGCCGCCGCCTACTCCCGCGCCGATCGCCGCACCCTTGCCGCCGCCGGCAATCGCGCCAATGATCGCGCCCAGTGCCGCTCCGCCGCCCACTTTCTCAGCGGTATTCTTGCCGCGCGCAGCGCCTTGCTTGCTCCATTGGTCAGTGACGATGCGGTATGCCTTGCCGCCGAAGCTTATTTTGGTTAATTGCAGTCCCAGCATAGACGCTCCCGCATAATGCGTGGCACTTTTAACATCGGCCACGCGGCCTTCGACATCAGCGTGCTCTGGGACCACTATCTTGCCATCCACTTCGATCGGATTATCCAGAGTACCGTTGAAAACGTCTCCCACCTGTGAGCGTTCAGAATCCAATGGCTCGATCGTGCGAATGCTCAGGATCGTCCCGGGCGGTACCGTCACATCCACGACCGGGGGTGGCGAAGGTGGCACATACGCCGGTGTCGCCGCCTGCGTCACAGGCGCCGGTGTGTTGTCCGCGGGAGTGGGCTCGCTTTTCGTAGGTGACGTATGCACTTTGTTGCCGCGAGTAGCAGTGGCTTTGTGGCGCTCAGGTTCTGGCGCCGGCCCATTTTCTGCCATGCCGCTCGCTGCTGGAGCAACCACAAGATTATTCACAACGGTCTTTACTCCATCGACGCCAGAAGCGTCATTGGCCGCAGCTAAACGTTCGCTCTCAGAACCTACCGTACCGCTCAGGGTCACAATGCCGTTCGAGCTGCCCACGTTGATCTGCTTATTGGGCAGATTAGCGTCAGAATTGATCTTGTTCTGGATGTCAGCCGCGACTTGGCTGTCCGTCCGCGGAGTAGCCGCCTTATTGCAGCCCACCGCCAACAGCAATGTCAGCGCAAGAACCACCACTAACGACTGCATCACTCTGATACGAGACATAAACACTCCTCTTTCAGCAGGACTCTAATAAAAACACACAAGATATGGGTTTGTTTCGATTAGATGCAAGTTGCTGCTCTTCAGCATAGCCGGAAATGCAATAATCGCAATTTCAATCATTTCACTGTTTAGAGGTGAAAATAGAAGCTTTACTTTCACTCTCTTGCCTGGCCCTCTTTAAGTCGGTCATATCCCCTAGAACGATGATGACCAGCCCTTCTTTCATAGAAATCGAATCCGGCGGGTTGACCCAAAGGCTCTGACTGGCTTGCGGCGCATGTTTCACAGCCATTGGTAGCAGGTTGAATTTCGTCCGTAGCCCTAGCTCTCCCAACGTTTTCCCCAACCAGGGTGAGTTGGCTGGCACTTCGATCTCTTCTATCCTCAAAGTCCGCGATTGTTCCTTCAACATCAAGTCCAGGAAGCCCACCACGTGCGGACGCAGCACCTCACTGGCCAGTCGTAAACCGCCGATGTGGTTCGGAGAGACCACGGAATTCGCGCCCGCCTTCATCATTCGCTCTGAATACTTCAAGTCGGTACACCGTGAAACGATGCGAATGGTCTGGTTCTTCTGTCGTACCAGCACAATCACCACCAGGTTCTCTTTATCCTGCGGCAGCGTCGTCAGCAAGCCCACAGCTTTATCCACGCCCGCCTGCTCCAGTATCTCTTCATCCGTCGCATCGCCAATGATGTACAGCATGTCATCCATCACGCCGCCTTGTTGCTCGCGAAAGCGCTTTACGCTATCTTCCTGGTGCTCAATGAGCACGAACGGAGTGTTCGTCTTGTGCAGTTCAGCGATGGCGTGGCGGCCGGTGTCACCCAGGCCGCAAACGATGTAGTGGTTCTTCAAAAGCTTGATCCGGTTCAGCATTTTGCGTCTCCGAAACATGTTGGAATAGTCGCCTTCTACCAAAAAGGCGGTGACGGACGAAAACACGTACGCCGTGATCATCACGCCGAACAAGACCACGAATATGTTGAATACCCGCAGCACCGGGTGGTGGCTGGTATCGACGATCTCCCCATAGCCCACGCCGGCCAGCGTGATCACCGCCATATAGATGGCTTGCAAGAAGGTCACATCATGTCCGCCCAGCAACATATAGCCGAGCACACTGATCGAGGTGAGGATGGCCAGCAGTAACGCGGCAAAAATGATTCGCCGTCTTAGTTCCATATGGGGTTACAAGGCCTTCTCAGGGTGGGAAATCGCAAAAATGGTAACACACGCCGCCCATAACTGTTCCTCGGCTGAAGAGATAAGTCGCACGTTTATCCGGCGCCTGTGATAAAAAATTGACGTGCAGGAAGTCAACGCATTCATCATCGCCGGCGGTAAAAGCTCCCGCATGAAGCAGGCGCCGGAAATGCCTTCTTCTGACAAGGCTTTTCTCACCGTAGACGGGCGCTTCCTGATCGAGCATGCCATCCAGCAGGCCCGCGTTGCGGATGACATCTACATCGTCGGCCCCAAAGAGAAATTTTCCGCCTATGGACGCGTGGTTTTGGATATTTTCCCTCAAGCTGGTCCTCTCGGCGGCATTCACGCCGCGCTCAAACGTACACGCACTGAACTGAATCTAGTGCTGCCCGTTGACATGCCCTTTCTCAAGCGCGACTTCCTGATCTATTTACTTGAGACTGCACTCAAGAACACCGCAGTGGTAACGGTTCCCCGTACCAATGGCAGGCTGCAACCACTTTGCGCCGTCTATCGCAAAGCATTTGTGGACATAGCTGAGGGCGCGTTGAACGAAGGTAAACACAAGATCGACGTGCTCTTTCCGCCGGATGGAACCGCGTTCCTCGACATCGATTCGCCGGAGTTGAGCAAGCTCGGCTTTGATGCCTCCATGTTTGACAACATCAACTCGCCGGACGATTTCCAGCGTGCGGCCAAACGCAAAGTTCCTTGGACGAGATCTAAATTCGCCCAGACCGATCAATGACTGATGGACTGATCGCTTAAATGACTGATAACACCGGACAGCCTTACATCGAGTTCTCTGACGTCTCCAAGTCTTTCGGGACGAATTGCGTCTTAGACCACGTGAACTTTTATGTCATGCCCGCCGAGACGCTTTGCATCCTCGGACGCAGCGGCGTGGGCAAATCCGTTTCACTGCACACCATCATGGGATTCCTGAAGCCCGATTCCGGCCGGGTAAAAGTCGCCTATGAGGACATCACGGACTACTCCGAACATGAGATGGAGCGCATCCGCAAGAAAGTCACCATGGTGTTTCAGAATGGCGCATTGTTCGATTCACTCACCGTCGGCGAAAACGTCGCGTTTCCTCTGCGCGAACAGCGTGACCTCGACGAAAAGCAGATCTACCAAGTCGTTGATGGTTTGCTGGACATGGTGGGCGTAAAGGCCATGCGTGAACTTCTGCCGTCTGATCTCTCGACGGGTATGAAACGGTCAGTAGCCATTGCGCGGGCCCTCTCCGCGCAACCCGAAGCCATTCTCTACGACGAACCCACGACGATGGTCGACCCGCTGATGGCTAACCTACTCGGCGATCTCATCCAGAAATTAAAGCACCAGCTCAAACTCACCAGCATAGTGGTCACACATGATATGCGCTTCGCCCAAAAACTCGCCGACCGCGTAGTCTTCCTGCATGAAGGCAAAGCCATCTTCTTCGGAACCATGGCTGAGATGGAAAAGAGTGACCACCCGATCCTGCGCGAATTTTTGGAACTGGACGCGCTAGTACTGCCCGCCTAGTCGTCTCCGCAACACTTTGTCGCCCTGAGCGAGCAGCGCTGAGGCGCCGCGCAGTTGAGGGGTCTATGAATTTCATCGCAAAACCCCAACACAAACGTGCCCCATCCAATCGTCCGGGTTTTGGACGATTAGGGTGGGACTTACTAGAACCCTTCTCTGATCAATAACTCTTTCGTCACGGCCGAAGGCGCAGCCAGCTCACGCTTCTCCGCATACTTCGCCAACACATCCACTTCAATGTTCAACGAACCGCCCGTTCTCAGACGGTTGAGATTCGTCGCCGAATACGTATGGGGAATCACTGCAATCTCGACGTTCCTTCCGCTGACAGCCGCCACCGTCAACGATATCCCTTCCACCGTGATCGATCCCTTATCAACCACGTACTTCTGAAGTCCCGCAGGCAATTCCAACTTCAACCGCCAATCTTGTGCTCCTGCTTTTTCCAGCGAAAGCAACTTAGCTATGCCGTCCACGTGCCCCTGAACAATATGCCCACCCAGAGGACTCCCCGCCTTCATTGGCAACTCAAGATTCACCGCCGAGCCCGCAGCCAACCGCGATAGGGAAGTCCTGCGCACCGTCTCTTCGGCCAGGTCTGCAGCAAACGAATTTCGCGTTATAGCCAGTGCGGTCAAACACACGCCGCTCACCGCCACGCTATCGCCCTTGCGCAGCTTCCGCGCAACGGCGGGGGCATCGACCACGATCCGCCACGAACCACTGCGCTTGTTGACCTCGCGCACCTTGCCCACGTTCTCGATCAATCCCGTGAACATGGCTAATCCCGCTCCACTAGCTGCGGTCCGCGCGCTTCCGGAGCAAGCGGCTCATGCGGCGCATACGGATCGTGCAGATAACCTTCCACCGCAAAATCTTCAGCAAAACGATGAAACGTCAGCGAACGCACCTTCGCCGCTTCTTCCATGCGCAGGAATCCTTCGCCGCTCGCAAATGGAACGGCGCCCGTGCCCGCCAATATCTTCGGCGCGTAATACAAGAAGACTTTGTCCACGATGCCAGCCGCCAGGGCCGCCCAATTGATGAGTGCACCGCCCTCGATCAGCAGACTGATGATCTGCATCTGCCCCAGCCGCTTCACCAGCTTCCACATGTCAGGACGCCCGCTCGCAGACTTGATCGGCCGCGCTCCAACGATATTTACTTCTTCAAAGTGATAAAGCGGCAACTGTTCTACACGGATGCCGCGCATCTCCAGTTCCTGCCGGCGCCGTTCATCCGCCATTGCGCAGAAGACGATCACATCATCCTTCGCGGTCTTAACGATGCGCGAATCTATCGGCAAGCGCAGGCGTGAATCAATGATGATGCGCAACAATGGACGCCGCCGCGGCAGGCCTGTCCTGTCCGTCAGCAACGGATCATCCGCCAACACCGTATTCACGCCCACCATGATCGCGTCGGACGCGTGCCGCAACTGCTGCACATGTGCACGCGCGTCATCGCTGGTTATCCAACCACCGCTCGGCCCGTGATCGCTGGCAGAGAGGCCACCCTCTTCCTGCGGCGGCGGCGCGATTTTCCCATCCAAAGTCATCGCCGTCTTCAACGTCACAAACGGACGCCGTGACTGTATGTACTCTGCAAACGCTTCGTTCAGTTTCCGGGCCTCGTCGCATAGCGCGCCTTCCGCGACTACAACCTCGATCCCGGCCTCACGAAGCTGCGCAAATCCTTTTCCCCTGACGCCAGGATTCGGATCTTCCATCGCGGCCACTACGCGCTTTACACCCGACCTGATAACAACATCCGTGCATGGCCCGGTGCGCCCGGTCGTGCAGCACGGTTCGAGGTTCAGGTAGAGCGTCCCGCCGCGCGCCTTGTCGCCGGCCTTCTCCAGCGCGATGACTTCGGCATGCTTCTTTCCTTCATAAGTGTGCGTGCCTTCGCCAATCACTTTTCCACTCGCATCCGTCACCACCGCACCAACGCAAGGATTCGGCGAAGTCAGCGCAACCCCCTCGCGCGCCAGTTCTAGCGCCTGCCGCAGGCGGATCTCATCTTCGGTTGTGATCTTGGATGACATGAACGTTCAGTTGAAGAGGCCGTCAACAAATGCCTGGGGATCGAACGGCAGCAGATCGCCGATCTTTTCTCCTACACCCACATACCGTACCGGCAATCCCAGCTCCTGCGATATCGCTACAACGACGCCACCTTTCGCGGTTCCATCCAGCTTCGTCAACACAATACCCGTGACTCCTGCGGCTTCCGTGAACAAGCGCGCCTGCTGCAATCCGTTCTGCCCGGTCGTCGCGTCCATCACCAACAGCGTTTCGTGCGGCGCTCCGGGAATGATGCGTTGCGCCGTACGCCGCATCTTGTCCAGCTCCGCCATCAAACCCGTCTTCGTGTGTAGCCGCCCTGCAGTATCCACGATCACGCAATCAGTCTTGCGCGACTGCGCTGCGCTTAAGGCGTCAAACAACACCGCCGAAGGGTCACCTCCCGGCTTCGTCTTGATTACCTCGACTCCAGTCCGGCTCCCCCAGATCTCCAGTTGCTCGATCGCCGCCGCGCGAAATGTATCCGCCGCGGCCAGCAGCACAGTCTTGCCCTCGCGACGCAATGCGTTCGCCAGCTTTCCGATGGTCGTAGTCTTTCCGACGCCGTTCACGCCAACTACCAGCACCACTTCGGGCCCTTCCGTCTTCACCACCTTCGCGGGAGTCGTAGCTAAGATCGCCAGAATCTCTTCCTTTAGCAGCCGCTTCAACTCATTCGCATCTTTGATCTGTTTGTGATCGGCTTTTTCCCGCAGCGCTTCCAACACCATATGCGCGGTCTTCACACCCAGATCAGCTGAGACCAGCGACGCTTCCAGGTCATCCAGCGTGTCGCTATCGATCTCTTTCCCGAACGAAACGATCTCTTCTATCTTTTCGCTGAGGTTCTCACGCGTACGCGTGACCGCCTGTTTCATGCGGTCAAAGAGGCTTGTTTTCTCCTCCTTGTTCTCGGGTTGAAGGCTGCCAAATAGTGTCTGGATCATAAAAAAACAATGCCAACACGCGCGCAAACGCTCGCATGCGCAACCTTCGATTATATAGAAAGGGGATTGTGGCTTATTGAGACTGTGTTTCCGCCGCCGGCGTATCGCTCGCCGTCGCCGCGGCCGCCGCTGCTTGCTCTTCCGAGACGATGCCGGCGCGATGCAGCCGCAACCCGCCGCGCTCGAACACCGAAGTGATGGCGGCGACCACGCGCGGATCAAACTTCGTATTGGCCAACGAATTGATGATGCGCACCACGTACTCGGGATCCATCGCCGCCTGATAAGGACGGTTCGTCGTCATAGCATCGAAAGTATCCGCCACCATGATGATGCGCGGCATCAGCGGCAGCTGGTCGCCCTTGAGACCGTAAGGGTATCCGCGCCCATCCAGCGATTCATGGTGCATCTCGATCCCGGGAATCATCTCTTTCAGCATTCCCACGGGCCGAAGGATGGTGCCGCCCTTCACGGTGTGCGTCTTCATGATCTCGAACTCTTCCGGCGTGAGTGCGCCCGGCTTTTTCAGGATGCGGTCTTCAATGCCGATCTTGCCTACGTCATGCAACTGCGCCGCGATGCGCACTTTCTCGATCTCTTCCTGGATCAGTCCCATCTCTTTCGCCAGGATGACCGAATACCGTGTCACGCGATCGGAATGGCCGCGCGTGTACGGATCTTTTTCGTCCACCGCGCCCGCCAGCATCTGGATAGAACTCAAGAACAATGTTCGGTTCTGTTCCGCGGCGCGCTTCAGTTCATGCACGAACTGTTCCAGGTCATGGGACATGGTGTTAAACGTCTGCGCCAACTCGCCGATCTCAGTCCTGCTATGAATATTTACCCGGTGGCTGAAGTCGCCACTTGCGATCGCCCGGCTGCTCTCGGTCAATACCTGCAGCGGCGTCGTGATCTTTCGCGCCGCAATGATGCTGATGAACAAGCTCAACAGGATGGCTGCCACCGCCAGCAACATCGCCGTGCGTTGCATCTCAGAGATGCTGCGATAAGCATCCGCCTGCGATTTCTGCACCACCACGCCCCACTCCAGCACAGGAACAGGACTATAAGTGCCCAGCATCGGGATGGTCGTCTTGCCGTCTTGAAGATCGAATTCATTGGTGACTGCCAGGCCGCGGGCGCCCTGGTCGGCAAAGCTTTTCACCAACTCGTTCTGCCGCATATCTTGCCCCGTCGCATACTCAATGTTCGGGGACGCCACCAGCCTTCCGCGGCTGTCCACCACATACGCTTCCAATCCGCCTTGGCTGGCATCGCGCAAACGATTGATAAGAAATTGCAGATCCACAACCGCGCCGATCATGCCAACAAAATTGTTGTTCACCATGATGGGCACGCTGACTAAGCGGATGACGTGCGCATCTTTACCCGAACCCACCGAGATCGGCTGTCCGTTATATTGCCGGCCTTCTCGCGCGGCTTGGAAGGCGTGTTCGAGTTCTCGCTGTGTGAATGCATCCGGAGCAACGCGTCCTGCCGTCACGCCCTTCGCTTCGCTGTTGAGCAAGGTTGCGTAGTCGAGCGTATCAGTCTTTGAGACAAAGCCATCCAGCAGCGCGCGCAACTCAGGCGTGCTCACGTGCGCGCCACTCAGGTCATTGCCGCTGGCGATCTGTATCGCGGAAGAAAGATTATCGAGGCCGGTACGAAGATTGGTTTGTCGTTGGGCAACGTCGTCGGCAAGCGACCTGGCCACCGTGTTCTGCAGCAAGCGTTCGTTGGTCTTCAGGCGCTCGCGATTGATGCCCACAACCTGAGTCCCATAAAAATACAGTGGCACCACTCCCACTATGATTAGAACGGCCAGGATCAGATAGATAATGGGTACGCGCGCGGGAACGAATTTGCCCAGGTTCATAGATTGACGAAGAGGAACGCCTGCGATTGTAACCCGACTCGCGCGGATTTCAGACCATCAAAATTACACGCCGCGTTACTTGCGTTACTCTTCGCGACCCGGGCGCATCATCAATTCGCGCACAGCTTCCTTAGGGGATTTCCCCTCGTGCAGCACCTGGTGCATCAGCGTGGTGATGGGCATCTCGCAATCCATCTTCTTGGCGAGGCCGACCGCTGCGTTCGTGGTCAGCACGCCTTCAGCCACCATTCCATGCATGTCGCCCATGATGTCTTTGAGTTTGCGCCCCTTGCCAAGTTCAACGCCCACCGTTCGATTGCGCGACAACCCCCCTGTGCATGTCAGCACCAGGTCGCCGAGTCCCGCCAGCCCGGCCATCGTCGCGGGCTTCGCGCCGCAGCTCACCGCAAGTCTCGTCATCTCCGCGAGGCCGCGTGTGATCAGCGCAGAGACCGCATTGTGCCCAAGGGACAAACCATCGCACACTCCCGCCGCTATCGCGATCACATTCTTCACCGCGCCGCCGATCTCGGTCCCAACAATGTCATCATTCGTATAAACGCGGAACGCTGGATCCCCGAACTCTTTCTGAATACTCGTCGCCAGCCCAGCATCGCTGCTCGCGACTGTGATCGCCGTCGGATCGCCCTTCGCCACCTCGCGCGCAAAGCTCGGACCACTCAACGCGGCGATGCTCGGCCCAAAACCGGCATTTTCTTTCACCGTTTGCGTGATCGCTTCAGACATCCGCAGCAGCGTCTCGTTCTCAATCCCTTTAGTCGCAGACACCAGTTTCATCTGCGGCTTCAAGTACGGCGCCATCTCCGCAAACATCCTTCGGCAATGATGCGAAGGCATCACGCTGACCACGGTCTCAGCGCCGTCCAATGCACGAGCGAACGAATCCGTCGCATGAATGTTCTTCGGCAGAAGGTAGCCATCAAGAAACAAACGGTTCACACGCCGGTTCTCAATACTTTCCAGCACCTCCTTTTCAAAGGCCCAAAGCTGAACGTCGTGTGCTCCACCGCGAGCCAAAACAAGGGCCAGCGCCGTTCCCCAAGCTCCCGCGCCAATGACCGCGATCCTGCTCATGCTTTCGCTGCTCCAAAGCGATTTTCATTCCCAGCAAACAAGCGCCCAATGTTTTGGTGATGTTTCACGATCACCAAAAGGCAAGCCGCAGACAACAATGCCAACGCTTTCATTGGAAAGCCTAAAAGGTAAGCTGCAATAGGCATCGTGATCGCCGCCAGGATCGACCCCAAAGACACATAACGCGATATTGCAAACACCACCACGAAAACTCCCAACGAGATCAAAAGGGCCTTCGCGTCTAACACCGCGAATGCGCCCAAGGCGGTCGCCACGCCTTTACCACCTTTGAACTTTAACCAAACAGGGAAGCAATGTCCCAGCATGACGCACAAGGCCGCGAACGCTTGTGCCTCTTTATTGACAGAAGCGGACAAGATCTTCATGGCGACAAAGACCGCCGCCGATCCCTTCAGCGCATCCAGCGCCAGCGTCGCGATCGCCAACCCCTTCGCCCCTGACCGCGCCACATTCGTCGCGCCGATGTTCCCACTTCCCGTCGCGCGAATGTCCTGCTTCATGAACAGACGCACAAGGATGTATCCGAAAGGGATTGAGCCCAGCAGGTAGGAAACGATTGCGATCGTTATGTAGGTCTGTGTGCTCAATGATTCGCGCAAACCAGCGGAAACCGGGCTAAGGCCGTGTAGCGCGAACCGCCCGGCAGAGTTTCGCTACGGTACAGAATGAATTCTTCGGCGGTCATTGTACCGAACTCGGGCTGCGGCTGTTTCGCAACCAGTTCCTGCAGGCTGAACATGGCAAGTTTGTTGCGGTCTCGGGCACTTCCCGCTGGACGTCCGGAGCTGGTTCTGGCCAGCGTCACATGCGGCTGGTACTCCTCGTAAGTGTGGGGTTCTTTCGGTACTCCGATCTTTGACAAACGCGCATCGATGTCCGCGGCAAGACTCGCTAACTCCGGTGGCGCTTCGACGCCTGCCCAGAACACACGTGGTTTTCTTGGGGTGAAGAATCCCACTCCTTTGAATGTCAACGTGATCGGCGAATATTGGATCGAGTGCAGTTCTTTCGCGATTCCCACCGAATCTTTGTTCTCGCCAATGAACTTCAGCGTCACATGCAGCGATTCCGGCTTCACCCATTTATTGTCGGCATCCACCAGTTCCCGCCTCAGCTTGCTGGTATATTCCCTGATCTCGTCGCGGATTCCCGCGCTGATATCTATCCCTACAAACAGTCGCATGTCACACCAACTGCAGCCGAACCATGTCCAAAGCCTGCTGAGTCGCGTAGAAGCGTACGCGATCGCGGCTGCCGGGAACCTTTCGCTCCACTACGTCAGTCTTCTTGCCGTCGGCCACCGCAATATACATAAGCCCGACCGGCTTTTCGGGCGTTCCGCCACTTGGCCCTGCAATTCCTGTGACGCCCACGCCAATATCCGCTTTGCACTTCTTGCGGATGCCCTCGGCCAGAGCTATCGCCACCTCTTTGCTCACTGCGCCATGCTCCGCGATCATCAAAGGCGGCACATCCGCCATCGCTGTCTTCAATTCGTTGGAATAAACTACGGCGCCGCCCAGGAAATAGCGCGAGCTTCCCGCAACAGAAGTGATGCGCTCCGCCAGCAAACCTCCGGTACACGACTCCGCCACAGCTAACGTCGCACCGCGCATCTGCAAGTAATATCCAACGATCTGCTCCAGCGACTCGCCGCCGGTGGAGTACACGCGTTCCTCGAGTTCGTCTTCCAATTCTTCCGCTAGCACATCCACCAATGCTTGCGCTTCTTCCGCAGTCTCCGCGCGTGCTTTCAAATGCAGTTGAATATCACCCGGCCCGGCAAGAATGGTGGTCTGCACCCCGTTATGCTCTTTATATATAGGTGCGCACCGCGCGTCGCATTCTGATTCCGGCATCAAGGCGACCTTGAGCACGCGTGTCGCAATCACCGCCGGCGGCGCTACGGCGCGCAATCGCTCATACGCCTGTTCCATGAACATCGGCTTCAATTCCACCGGAGGCCCAGGCAACAGGATCACGACTTTTTTCTTGCCTTCGAAATGTCCTTCCAGCCACTGGCCCGGTGCCGACCCATTATTGTTCGGCAGCACCACTGCGCCGGTGATCACATCCGCTTGCTTCGAATTGTTCTCCGTCATCTTGATGCGGCGCGCAGCAAACCTCGCATAAAGTCCCGCAACGATATCCGCATCACGCCTTAGCGGTAGCCGCATAGCTTCGGCCACAGATTCGCGCGTCAGGTCATCTTCCGTCGGCCCAAGTCCCCCCATGAAGATCACGATATCGGTTCGCGCCAATGCGATCCTCGCCACGGAAGCCAGTTGCGCGCGGTCATCCCCCACTACGGATTTGTGCACCACATCAATGCCGAGTTCGTTCAGCTTTTCAGTGAGAAAAAGGGAATTGGTGTCTTGCCGGAAGGGCGTAAGTAGTTCCGAGCCAATGGCGATGATTTCCGCGATCATTCGTGAGGTGGGCGCACGCCTAACCGAACAGTGGCATGCCTTCAACGCCCAGATTGAGATAGTACACTGCGTTGGTCGTGGTGATGACCGCGCCTTTGTTGCTGGTGAATGCCAGCCCAACGATCCCGTTTCCGCTCACTGCCAACGACGCTTGCTTGTCGGGGGTGATGCGCACGATGCCGCGCTTGCCCGCATGCGATCCCGCGACATATAGATTGCCCGCCGCGTCGAACGCCATTCCTTGCGGACGCCCCAGCCCGCGGTAAAACTCACTCACCGAACCATTCGGATCGACCCGGTACACTGCGTCATAGCTCGAGGTTGTCGGCCCGGTCACATACAAACCTTTATCCGGACCGAACGCCAGGTGGTACGCACTCACGCTCGGCTCCAGCGTTGCGAAAACAAAAATCTCTCCTGAAGGACTTATCTTGAATATCGTTCCGCTGCGGTCGCCGAGATAAAGGTTTTTCGCCGCGTCGAATGCCAATCCCGTCGCCGTGCCCATGCCTTCGGCGAATGTAGTCATGTTGCCGGTCGAACTCACGCGGTACACTGCGCCGTCGTAGCGCGACGTCACATACATCTCGCCCGCATGATCGAAAACGATCGCTGTCGCGTTCATCAGTTCCGTGAGGAACGGTTTCACGTTGAAGTCGGTGTCGATCTTATAGACCGAGACGGGAACTTTCTGTCCGCGGCTCCCGGAGAACGTCACAAATACATTTCCCTTAGCATCCACCGCGGGACTGGTTACAGGATGCAGGTTGTCAGCCATCAACAATCCCACGCGCAGCATGCCCGCATTGCTCTCGTGCCCGTCAGTGTGCACGATCAGATTGCCGGATTCAGCGCCTTCCGGCACGCGCGCGACAACGAAATTGTCCGTGCTTACAACGATCGCTCCCGCTGCCGCGCCGAACTCGACCACCGGCCTCGCCAACTCAGGCGGCTTCAATCCTGAGCCGTTGATGCGCACCTCGCCGCCCGGCAACGCCGCGTCCGGAATCACGGATTCGATGTGAGGTTTGCCGTTGGAGCTTTTCTTTGCGAAGAGACTCATCAGTTATCCCAGAAGATGGTAGTGCACCAGCACCTGCACAATGATGAGCGCCAAAATCCCCGCCGCCACATCATCCATCATTATGCCCGTGCCGCCCGGCAAACTTTCCAGTTGGCGCACCGGCGGCGGCTTCACAATGTCGAAGGCTCTAAAAAGTATAAGACTCGCGATTGCGTATTTCCAATCCACCGGCAACGCGATCATCGCGATTGCTTGCCCTGCGACTTCATCCAGTACTACTTCTGACGGATCTTTCTTGTTAAGTTCGCGCGCGACAATGGTTCCGGCAGGGATTCCGAGCAAAGTGGTGAACACCGCGAAGGCGGTAGTGACGATTGCGAGCGTCGCAAATGACATCCCGCTCTTCGCCACCAGCCACCAGATGATCAGTGTGGCGATCGATGCCACCGTTCCGCCGCCTTTGCCGACGAGCCCAATACCAAAGAACGTGCCACTCGCCCACGCCCAGGCAGTTCGCTTTGCGTCAGTCGCACTCATCGCCGAAGTATTGATGTCTGCCATGGATTTCTTACGAAGGTTTATTCCGCGTTTCGCCGTTTTCGTCGATCACTGATTCCAGCAGTTCCGGATCGCTGATGGCGGTCGAGACTTTATAGGCGCCACTCGCCCACTTGCCCAAATCTATGGTTCGACACCGCTCGCTGCAGAAAGGGAACTCTGGGTCTTTCGCCAACACCAGTGTCTTGCACGACGGGCAGCGAAGCGATTTAGTCTTTTTCTTCGCCATTACATCACTCGCGCCACCAAGTCATAATCATGCGCTTCGGTGATCTGGCAGCGCACCACTTCACCCACCGTCAGCTCTTGTCGCTCGCCCAGATCGTTGATAAAGACCTTGCCGTCGATCTCCGGAGCATGCATCTCCGTGCGTCCTTCCCACAGAAGGTCAGTCTCCTCGGAAACGCCGGTCACGATCAGATCGAACTCTCGCCCGATCAACTTCGCTTTGCTCTTCTTGCTGATGCCTTGCTGGATCTTCATCAGCTTCTTACGGCGGCGCTCGATCTCGCGCTCCGGCACTTTCAACTCCGCGTCCATTCCGTGCGCCGCGCAACCATCTTCATCCGAGTATCCGAAGACGCCCACCCAGTCGAACTTCGCTTCTTTTACAAAATCGCAAAGCGCTTCGAAATCTTCTTCCGTCTCGCCCGGAAACCCGACAATGAACGAGGTCCGCAAGGTGACGCCCGGCACCGTCTCCCGCATCTT
>JAICWB010000140.1 GCA_025935035.1 Terriglobales bacterium | reverse complement strand
CTCGCCGAGATGCGCCAAGTCCACGAAGCATTCAAGTGGCTCCAATCGCATGAGAAAGACCTGCGCAAGTTACAGATCGAAGTCACAAAGATCCCCGCGCCACCCTTCGGTGAAGCCAATCGTGCGCTCTGGGTACGTGACCGCTTCAAAGAATTCGGACTCTACGACATTGAGATTGATAAAGCCGGCAACGTCATCGGCCTGAGCCGCGGCGCAAAACAAAAGGCACCGCTCATCGCGTTAAGCGCACACATCGATACCGTCTTCCCGCTCGACACCCCTCTCGACATCAAGTCCGACGGCGACAAACTAGTCGGCCCCGGCGTCGGCGATAACGGCGCCGGACTCACCGGCCTTTTCGCCATCGCCCAAGCGCTGAAAGCCTCCGGCGTAAAACATACCGCCGGAATCCTCTTCGTCGCTAACGTCGGCGAAGAAGGCGAAGGCGATCTGCGCGGCATGCGCTATCTCTTTCAGGAATCAAAATGGGGCGAGCGCATCGGTTCAACCGTTGTCCTCGACGGCGCCGGCGTCGACTCCATCGTCACTGAAGCGCTCGGCAGCAAGCGCTTCGAGGTCACCGTCCGCGGGCCCGGCGGACACTCATGGGCAGATTTCGGTACGCCCAATCCCATCGTCACGCTGGCGCGCGCCATCTCGCGCTTCAGCGAATCGCAAGTGCCCAACGATCCCAAAACATCGTTCAACGTAGGCGTCATCCAGGGCGGCACTTCGGTGAATTCCATCCCAGAATCCGCCACCATGCGTGTCGATATCCGCTCCGCGTCCGCCGCGCAGATTGAGTCGCTGGAAAAAAATCTGCGTGATGCCGTCAACAGCGCCGTGCGTGAAGTGCAGGACGCAAAGTCGCGCAAGGGAATCGTCACTGCCGAGATCAAAGTAATAGGCGAGCGTCCCGCAGCAGACCTCAAGCCTGATTCGCGCGCCTACGCCGCCGTCCGTGCAGTCGATTCTCACCTTGATATCCGCGCACAGACCCGCCGCGCATCCACTGACGCCAACATTCCGCTTTCCATGGGCAAAGATGCGATCAGCATCGGCGCCGGCGGATCCGGCGGCGGCGCTCACACCATCCACGAGTGGTATGACCCCGCCGGACGCGACCTCGGCCTCAAACGCATTCTATTAACGACTCTCACTCTCGCTGGAGTAGGTGAATGAAGAAAGTTCTGCTCGTCGCACTCATCCTTTGCATTTCAGCAGTAGCCCAAAATAAAGAAAAACAAAAAGCGGATGTCATCTTCATCCACGGCGACTTCTATCTCGGCGCCACCAACGCCGCCTCCGTCGTCAAAGAGGATCACGCCACATCTCTTGCCGTCGCCAACGGCAAAGTCATAGGCTACGGCAGCAAAGATGCCGACATCACCAAGAGTTTCCAGGGCCCCAACACCAAGATCATTGACCTCCACGGCCATTTCGCCATGCCCGGCTTCAATGACGCTCACGCCCACATGGCCAGCGGC
Source organism: Terriglobales bacterium (assembly GCA_025935035.1). Lineage (GTDB taxonomy): Bacteria > Acidobacteriota > Terriglobia > Terriglobales > Acidobacteriaceae > JAICLA01. Next base: position 5,838 of record JAICWB010000140.1, on the reverse strand, counting down.
GGTCAGGAAAAACTCAATGTTAATCTAGTCGGCTCGAAATCTCTGGCAGAGATGCAATCCCGCATCGCCGCCCGCGCCAAGACCACCGCCCCCGGCGAGTGGATCGTCGGCGAAGGTTGGGACCACACCATGTGGCCCACCAAGACCACACCCACGCGCCAGGACCTCGACAAGGTCACCGGCGACCATCCCGCCATCTTCGGCCGCGTTGACGGACACATCGCCGTCGCAAACTCCGCCGCGCTAAAAGCCGCCGGCATCACAAAAGATACGAAGGCTCCCACTGGCTCCGCCATCGATCATGACCCCAATGGAGAACCCACAGGGATCCTCCGCGAAGGCCCCGCCGTCAGTCTGATCTACGCTAAGGTTCCGCCGCCATCAGCAGAGAAGCGCCTCAAAGCCATGCAACTCGCCCTGCAGATCGCCGCCTCGAACGGCGTCACCTCCGTTCAGGACTACTCCGACTGGGAAGACTTCCTAGCGCTCGAGCAATTGGAAAAAGAAGGCAAGCTCACCGCCCGCGTGAGTGAATGGCTAACCTTCGGTGACTCGCTCGATACGTTGAAGCAACAACGCGCACACCATCCCGCCAGCGACCCGATGCTTCACACCGGCTTCCTCAAGGGCTTCATGGATGGCTCGCTCGGCTCGCGCACCGCCGCCCTTCTCGCACCGTATGCGGACGACCCAAAAAACTCCGGCATCACGCGTTTTCAACAAGACAACTTGAACCAGATGACCAAAGAACGCGCCGCCGCAGGATTCCAGATCGGATTTCACGCCATCGGTGATCGCGCCATTCAGATGGCGCTCGATGCCTTCGCCGCCGCGGGCGCTACTCCGGATCGTCGCTTCCGCATAGAACACGATCAGATCGTTGCGCCCGGTCAGATCGCCCGCTATAAACACATGGGCATCATCGCCTCCGTCCAGCCCAGCCATCTGCTCACTGACATGCGCTGGGTCACAGATCGCGTGGGCAAAGAGCGCGCATCAACTTCCTATCCGTGGAAGTCATTCCTCGACGCCGGCGTGCCCATAGCCTTCGGCACGGATTTTCCCGTCGAGTTCATCAATCCCTTCCGCGGCATCTACTCCGCGGTCACGCGCAAGAATGAAGCCGGCACGCAAGAGTTCTACCCCAAAGAGAAGCTGACCATTGACCAGGCCATCGCCGCCTACACTACCGGCTCCGCCTACGCTGAGTTCGATGAAAAAATAAAAGGCACTCTCGCTCCCGGCATGCTCGCTGATTTCGTCGTCCTAGATCGTGACATCACCAAAGTGCCGCCCGCAGAGATCCTCAAAACAAAAGTCCTGCGCACCGTAGTCGGCGGCAAGACCGTGTACGAAGCCCCTGCAAACGCGACCGCCGCTCCAGCCAAATAACCGCGTGTCGCGTTCGCTCAAAGCTCATCTTCTACTGGTGCTCATCACGTTCCTGTGGGGCGCCACCTTCATCGTCATCAAGAACGCGCTCGCAGACGCCTCCCCATTCCTCTTTAACGCGTTGCGCATGTTGCTGGCCACGCTCGTCCTCGCCGCCGTCTATTGCCGCGAGCTACCCAAGATCAATGCGCAAGCGCTCCGTTCAGGCGCCATCGTGGGCGTCTTGCTTTTTCTCGGCTATGAATTTCAAACCACTGGTCTCCGTCTCACCAGCCCCTCCAAATCCGCATTCATCACCGGCGTCTCAGTCGTTCTCGTTCCTGTCTTCCTAATTCTTTTCTGGAAGCGCAAAGTAAATCGATGGACTGCCCTCGGCGTATTCGCCGCGTTCATCGGCCTGGCTCTCATGACCATTCCCGCCGGCGCGCAAGCGCTGGCCGACTGGTCCAGTGTGAATCGCGGAGACATGCTCACCTTCGGCTGTGCCATAGCCTTCGGACTGCACATCATCTTTCTAGGCAAGGCCACCAAGCAGTCGCCCTTCGCACAGATCGCGTTCATCCAGACCGCAGTCGCAGCATTGCTCATGTCCCTCGCCGTTCCGCTTGCACCCGCTCAATTCGTCCGCTTCACACCGCGCCTCATGATCGCAGTCGCTGTCACCGCTGTCCTCTGCACAGCTTTGGCATTCACTGTGCAGTCGTGGGCTCAGCAGTTCACGCCTCCCACTCACACAGCTCTTATATTTTCTTTGGAACCCGTTTTCGCCTGGCTGACATCATATGTAGTGGAGGGCGAACGCTTGGGCCTTAGAGTGAGCGCAGGCGCGTTGCTCATATTGGCGGGCATCCTGCTCTCAGAATTAAAAGGCAACGAGCAGGAAGCAACAGCGCGCGAAATGTAACGCCGGCGTCCCGCCGGCTGTCGTGGCGGCATCTTGCCGCCACTCGCGACATCCATAAAGGGCGCATAGCCACGGCACTGTCGGGATTTTGCCCCTCAATTTTGGCAACTACAAATTATGGCAATTACCAATTCAAAATCCCCCGCGTCAATCCACGCTATTCTCACTCCCATGGTGACGAAACCCTGTATTCATGCGTCTAAACAACATAGGGCCACCCCACAGTTTCATACCGTAGCCCTTGAGTATTATCATTACTGTTAGCTGTTTTCCCGGAGGTTAGGAACGAACATGAACGATCTGGCAAACAAGCTTCGGGCGCATCGTCTTGCGTCAAGCTTGATCATATTTTGTACCCTCGTTTTTGGCATTCTCATCGGCACGATCATTCAGAAGGGCGTGAAAGGCAAAGAGATCAACTCTTCAGACGCAGCGCAGTTGACCATGCCCGCCCCGCAACAACTTTCCAACGCATTCTCTCAAGTCGCAAAAAACATCGAACCGGCGGTGGTGAACATCAACACCGAGTCCACCGTCCATACCTCGCGCCGCCGCCGCGCGCCTAATGGTGATAACGGTGACAACGGCGACGACTCCATGCAGGATTTCTTCGACCGTTTCTTCGGTGGACAAGGCGGCCCTGGTGCTTCGCCGGAAGGCGCGCGCCAACGCTCCCTTGGTTCTGGTGTCATCGTTGATCCCAAGGGATATATCGTCACCAACCTCCACGTCGTAGATAAAGCAGATCGTATCCAAGTAAATCTCGCTGGCGACCCTCCAACAGTGAAATATGACGCGAAGGTGATCGGTACGGATTCTGAGACCGACCTGGCCGTCATCAAGATTGACGCGCACAAATCACTACCCACAGCCAAGCTTGGAAACTCTGACGCTATGCAAGTCGGCGATTGGGTCCTCGCCATCGGCAGTCCCTTCGGCCTTGATCAAACGGTCACCGCCGGCATTATCTCTTCCAAGGGCCGCAGCATCGATAACAGCCGCCAATTTCAGCAGTTCCTTCAGACGGACGCAGCCATCAACCCCGGCAACTCCGGCGGGCCGCTGGTCAACATGAACTCTGAAGTCATCGGCATCAATACCGCCATCTTCACCGAAGGCGCGGGCTCGCAAGGCGTGGGATTCGCCATGCCCTCGCACACCGTGATTGATGTTTACAACGCGCTGGTCGGTCCTGAACACAAAGTCGCTCGCGGTTCTATCGGCGTCGGCTTTGGCACTTTCGCCAATCCCGCTGTGGAACGTATGTATGGCGTGAAGGGCGGACAGGGCGTCACGGTCTCTAGCGTCAACCCTGATGGTCCTGCAGAAAAAGCCGGTATCAAGGTCGGCGACACCATCACGGCTGTCAACGGACAAAAGGTCACTGACGGCAACGACTTGGTCAACAAGATCACCGCGGAAAAACCGGGCAGCAAGGTGAACATCGCCTACGTCCGCGGCGGCAAGGAAGAGCACACTGCAGTCACTATTGAGGACCGCACCAAACTCTATGGCGACCGCACGTCTAACAATGACGATCAATCCGACAACGGTGCGCAACCGGCCGATGCGAAACTTGGCGTCACCGTGCGTGACCTGACCTCGGACTTGGCCCAGCGTCTCGGCGCCACCGCCGGCAAGGGAGTGGTAGTCGCAGACGTAAAACCTGGATCATTCGCAGAAGACATCGGGCTGAGCAAGGGCTTGGTGATCCTCGAGGTCAACCGCCAGCCGGTAAACAGCGCGGACGACTTCAAACGCATCACCTCGCAACTCAAGAGCGGGCAAGACGTAGTCTTCCTGGTGAACCAGGGCCGCGGACCCAACGCGGGCACCTTGTTCCTAGGCGGCACATTGCCATAAACAGCAAGCAAATAAAAGCAAAGGCCGGACTAACCGCCGGCCTTTTTACTGCGCAAAACGTGGTCAGTGTGGCCCAGCCGTCCTCGGCTGTGCTCGCAATGCCACGTCTCGTGCGTCAGAAACCGCACGAATCCGGATTCCCAAGAGACTGCCACTGTCATCCTGAGCCAGTTTTTAGGCGAAGGATCCTGTCCCTCTGCAAACCGTCCGCACCCACCCGCTCTGTCACCCTGAGCGGAGCCGCGCTTTTTGCGGCGGAGCCAAAGGGTCTATGTATTTCGAAGTTTCTGTTCCGAATCCGTAACAAGACCACAATTGCTGTTCGTTTCCACCGCCGCGGAGTATCCTTCATTCCACAAGTCGGAGGTCATTAATGAAACGACTCTTCTGCCTGGCCCCTCTGTTCATCATAGCTGGCGCGCTTTCATCCCAAATAGTGTCTGTCTCCGCTGGCGCCGATGACGGCCTTCCTGCGCTCCACAAGATCCAATCCGTCACCCTTTCACCCACCTACAGTTGCCGTGCGAAAGAGGACTTCCAAAAGGGATACGAGAACACTGCTCTCTACCTTTCGCGGTATTCCAGAGAAAGCAACGCGCCGGATTTGCTCTTTAACGGCGCCTGCCGGTCAGCCGATCGCTTCTCCGGTTCTACTACTGGCGACGACATGAGCCTCATCGCCGACCTTGGCGATATTCCACTAGAGGAAGTCACCGCTCATCTTGCCTTCAATCCAAAAAACATAGTCGGACATGACGCCAATTTCGCCATTAGTGCTCTGGTTTTTTCGGGCCATACCTACGCGCTCCTCCTTAACAAGAGTGCATTCCGTGGCTTGGCCGTCTTCCACGTAGACGAGTACATTCCCAACAAGAGCGTGAAGCTCAGCTATGCGGTGAAGGAATACCAATTGATCACAAAACGCACCGAGTCAGCAGGATTCAATTGGGAAGGGAAGAATAAGGAGTGATGTCGAATGTTGAGATTACAAATCACGATTCCCAAATCACATTTGGCTTGACACAAACTCCCACCCTCATTTATCCCTAGAAGTAGTCAAAAACAAACGGCTTCGTAACTCTTTTGTTTTGTCATAGTTGCGTACAAGTCTTTTATTTACCTCAACTTGCCGACTATGATTCGCTAAACCTTTGGGGTTCTGATAGATACCATATGCCCCCCGGGGGGAGGGTATCATTCGTAACCGTACTCATGTATTTAGTCAATGGCATAAGCTGCGGAGCTATGCCATCATGCACCCGATTACGAGCCGAAGCAGGGGCTCAACCAGCAGCTCTGGACGCAACCCGAACCGTTCCGTTCCGGTCTAACTGGACTGGGTATTAATAAAATTTGAGGTGTCGTTTGCGATTCTTTCGGGCCACAGCACTCATAATCTCGCTAGCACTCATTCTGTCCTCGGCGGCAGCCGCCAAGACTTCCACCAAGTCCACCAAGAGCACCAAGCACCACAGCTCCGCCAAGCACACGAAAGCAAAATCAAAAAAATCCTGGAAGTCCAAGGGCCAGCAATCCATCGCCAGCGAACGCACGACTGAGATCCAAGAGGCCCTGATCCGCGAGCACTATCTCTCCGGCGAGCCCAGCGGCACCATGGACGCTGCCACCAAGCAAGCGCTCACCAAGATGCAGGCGGACAACGGTTGGCAGACAAAAGT
>JAICWB010000162.1 GCA_025935035.1 Terriglobales bacterium | reverse complement strand
GCTTTGGCGAGCGTGTCCAGGCGAGCGCCGTCAGGGTCGTCTTTAGTAGAGTCCACCGCTTTGCGCGCGTGTTCCAGTGCTGCGGCAGGATTGAACACCGCAGGATCTTTACTAGTAGCGTAGAGCCAGGCAATCGCGTTCTCACCGTCCGGATCGCCATGCTCCGAGGCGCTCAGGTAATAAGAGATGGCCTTCTTTTCGTCCTTGGAAAAGCCATAAGCGCCGGACGAATAGATATTGCCGATGGCGACTTCGCCGCGCGGATCGCCGAGTGCGATCGAGTGTTCGTATGAAACGATGGCGTCGGCGGTGTGCATCAACCGGCCCTGCGAGAATCCAAGGTCATACCAGAACTCTGCGATCTTGGGCCGGTAAACGACTACATCTTTGAACCAGCGTTCGGCTTCCTGGTAGCGCCCGGCGAAGAGCGCATTCTCTGCCCAATACGCCTCTGCCTCGCCGCGATCGGAGGAGAAATTGAGGTGCGGCCGTCCGGCGGTTGCGCCCCATAATCCGAAGACGAAGAAGAGCATCAGCGCAAGGAATGACAGCTTTCTGTACGGTGTGTCCACACTGGCGAAACCGATGAGGACGCCGAGGATCGCTCCCGATGCATGCGCGAGGTTGGCGACGTGCAACAGATTGAGCCAGGTGAGCGCGATGCAAAAGAAGAACCATGCGATGAAGACCTGGATGGTGCGCGTGTCGATCACGTCGCTGAAGCGCTGATCGTGATGACCGAGTACCCAGATCACGCCAAAGAGTCCATAGACCACGCCGGAGAGTCCGATGCCGCCTTGGAGAAATGCAAATTCAAAAGCGCCAGAACCTATCGCGAGCATGATCACCAGCAGCGCGGTGCGAAAGTGTCCGAAAGTCTCTTCTAGCACCGTGCCTAAGACCCAGAACCAATAAATATTGAAGAGCAAGTGCAGGATGCCGCCGTGAGGCAACATGCATGTAAGCAACCGCCAGTATTCGCCCTGACGGATCATGGGAGATTCGAACAGGGGCTCAACATTGCCATGCATCATGTAAGCGGCGGTGACGCCGATGGCGAGCATCGAGGTTCCACCGATGACGGGAAAGCGCGGGAACTCGGAATAACTGGGCGGGAGCCGCATGGCAGGAGATACTACCCTGTCGCCGGCCGTTGAACTATTTTTTCCATCCGGCACATTGGAATCAACAAGTTACAGACTTGGTACATTAGAATCAGTAGTTTACGGTGACAAATTTTCTTTAATTCATCGTTTGTGAAAACCTTCTGTGGAGGCACAGATTCTCGACGCTTTCGAGAATCTCAACCTATGGAGCCGGCCGGTTCGATTCTCTCCGAATGGAGCAGAGTAAAAGTAAACCCAGCGCATTTTCAAATTCGAACCGCCAGCCGGTTCTCGAAGTCCCAGGTATAGGTCGTCGTCCCGCTGGAGTCTGTCTTGGTCAGCGTGTTTCCGTTGTTGAGTGGAGTGGGTCAATGGCTTGCATCATAAATCATTTTTTTCAGTGAACTCAAAATGTGCCCTTGCACCCTTAAGTGAGCGTTCCCTACTTGTAAGAACTTTCCGGAAGAGTCAAGAAAAATAGCCGCAAGTTCTTTTCCCGAAACATCCATAATTAGTACAGCCCACCGTGCCTCGTGAGTGTCCGAAACCCCAGCTGTAGCGACTTCCTGCATTGAACTCTTAAGTTCATCTAGCTGACCCATCGTCCCCACTCTCAGAAAAGTGAACTCGACTGGGCTTAACGTTCGAATGGAGCGTTCGTTGATTTGGACACGTGTTTGCACACTGGAAGGAACATGAAGGACAATCAGCCGATCAACTTGACCTGATACAAGAAGTCGATCGAGTCGAGCATGCGCAGCCGCACCATCTTCTTGAGCGTTTGCGATTGCCGTCAAAGCTATCACTAGCACAGCAATTACTCTAAGCATTAAAGTCATTTCATTCCCCTCATTGCAGTCCAGGAGGTAGTGGCGGTTTGAGTACGGGCGGAACGATGAAGATTGTCGAAGTCGGACTTGTCACATCAAAAGGCTGCCCAGCATGATCATGTCGGACACACTCACCGTGCCGCCGAGCAAATGGTGTTTCATAAGAGTGAATCACACGCTTCTCTTCTAGGTTGGTGTAGTTGAGGTCTGGCGTATCTATCAGTCGCGGCGTCCCGGGTCCCCACCCTGCAGCGTGGGCCATCTCATGATAAAGCCCATTCGCCGGGGTTTGAGCGCCTCCACAGGTGCAGTAAAGAGCACTCAGTGGATCCCAAAAAATGGTGTGCGTGGAATTATCGTACTGATCATTTCCATCGTGCGTGAACACGACGTTGTATGTTGTAGAGCTGTTATTAAGGAGGGCAATCATTTGCGCTGCCCTCGGGTCTTGCCCTAGAAAAGTTAGCGCAGCGTAGTAGTTGGTAAGGTCAATTCCCCCTTGAGAACCTAACCCAGGCTTTGGGTTTAGCCTCAACCCGAAGGGGTCATCAGAGCCAGTAGGCTGATTTGATACGTACCGATAGAAATTGACGTCCTTACCGCCGAAACCAATCGGATCTTCGCTCAAGAACCTTCCCGCCGTTGGATCGTAGTATCTGGCGCGGTAGTAGTAGAGGCCGGTTTCGGAGTCGTTCTCGCGACCGGTGTACTGGAACCGCAAGTTGTCGAGGTTCGTGTAGTTCGGACCGGCGTTGTTTCCGAATGAGTCGTAGTTGAAGAGATCCCACCACGTAGGATGGCTCGCGGTAGTCTCCGTCTGCACCACCGAACCAAGCCCATCTTGAAACACCGGGTGGCTGTCATATTCGATGAGGTCGTCCACCCCTGGTCCGTAGTGGTAGGTGGCCGTAGAAGTTCCCGATGAGTTCAAATCTTCAATGATGCTCGCGCCATCGTAAACGTAGATCTGCGAGTTCTTCTCAATGCGCCGCCCGAACGGGTCATAGCGGAACGTCACCGTGGCAGCGCCCGGTCTGGTCGCGGTCACCAGCCGGTTCTCAAAGTCCGAGGTATAGGTCGTCGTCCCGCTGGAGTCTGTCTTGGTCAGCGTGTTTCCGTTGTTGTCGTAAGTGTAGGCGGCGCCGGTCATCGCGGTAAGGTGATTGGAATTGTCCACCGTGTAGCTGGGGATGCTCAGTGACGAAGTGCGGTTTCCCACGGCGTCATAGATATAAGATTCGTTTCCGTTGTAAGGCGCACCCGTTTGGGCGACGGCTGTCAGTTGGTAGATGTTGTCATACGTGTAAGTGCGGTTCCATGGGTTGAGCCCCGGAGAGACCGCCGTCAGCTTGTTGCCCACCGCGTCATAGGTATAGCTGTATGTACCCACCCAATCATTGGCCAGGCTCGTGAGCCGCGACATAGAGTCATAGACGTAATTGGAGTTCATATTGTTTCTGCCCACTGAACGGGCGATCTGAGTGACCCTGCTTAGGGCATCATAGGCATAGCTGAAAGCATGGCCGCCGCCACCGCTTATCCCGCTCAGGCGATTCAATGTGTCATACGTAAAACTGAGCACGCTGCTTTCCGCATTCGACAAAGTCAGGCGGTTGGAGGCCAGGTCGTATGTTGACTTCACCGCCAGTGTGCGGGAAGGAAGAAAAGTGTAGGTAGTATCAGCCTCTTTGAGCCTACCGAGATTGTCATACGCTATTGCGTATGTGCCGGTAGGGTCAGAGGCCTGCGTCAACCGTCCCGCAAGATCGTATGTGTAGGCGACGCTGGTCACATCCGGATAGCTTTTTGACTTCAGCCGGTTGGCAAAATCATATCCGTAAGTGATGGTGTTGCCATTGCGATCGGTCTTGGTCAGCAGGTTGCCGACCGCGTCATAGGTGTAGCTCTCCGCCAGGGTCGAGGGGAATGTAGTGGTGGTCAAGCGTCGCTGGGCGTCATAAGCGAAGCCGGTCACGCGGTTCAGCGCGTCCGTGATGCTCGTAAGGCTGTTCTCGGCGTCATAAGCATACTGCGTGACGTGCAGCGCTGCATCGGTGACGGAGCTAAGACGGTTGCCATCGTCATAGCCGTAGCTTGTGACTTTGTTGTTTGCATCCGTGACAGAGGTGCGCCGCCCGCGGATGTCATAAGCAAACTGCGTGGCCGTCAGCGTGGGAAGTCGGAATAACTGGGCGGGAGCCGCATGGATTCCTTCGCTTACTTCTCTTCGATAATGGCAATGTTCGCCTCGAGCACTGTCTGCGATTCGAAGGCGACGTGGCGGCCATCGGGCGAGATGGCGAAGTGATTCTGCGAGCTTTGTACCGGATCGATCCAGTAGGAATGATTCATCGGAATGACGGCGGAGGTCTGCTGAAGTCCCTGGCCGTTCCATTTCACTTTCCACAGCACACCTTTTAGGTCGCCTTTGCCTTGGACGAAATAGAGTTCATCACCTGGCCCGGACGCGACCCACCAATCCACCCATCCGCGGAAGACCTGGCGCGGCGGATGGGTAAAGTCTGTGACCCAGACGCCGGCGTCAGGATCGCCAGCATGCGCGGGCGTGGTCACATATGCGACAGAGCGCTGGTCCGGAGACCAGCGGATGGGAGACAAACCCCAAATATTCTTTATGGTCCCGAGAGTTTGCGACTTGCCGGTACGCGGGTCGAAAGAACCTGCTTGATCACCGCTGCGAAAAAGAATGCGCCCATCGCGACCTACATCGAAGAAGCGGTACGGCGCTTCTTTCATCAATGTTTGCGGCGCACCTCCGGAGATAGAGACGGTGCGGTATTCATCATTGGGGTGGCCGTGAGTCAAAGCCTCCGCCTCGTATATCAAACCTTGGCTGTCAGGCTGCCAGGCGGGAAAGATATCAATGCGGTCATCGCGAACCAGTTGCACGGGATGGGAACCATCGGCGTTCGCGATCCAGATGGCCTCGGCCTCCGCGCCCTTGAGATTAGAGAAGTAGGCGATCAACTTTCCATCTGGGGAGTAAACAGGCGCAACCTGATTGCGGGCAGGGTCAGAGGTCAATAACTTGGACGGCGATGCGCTGCCGATGTCCAATTGTGCGACGTTCATGTTGGTACGCCAGGTGGAAAAGAAAATCTTCTTGCCGTCTGCGGAAACGTCGAGCTCCGCGTCGTCTCCCTGACCGGAGGTGATCTGCTGCAAGTGACCACCGTCAGCCGCGATCTTCCAGATGTTCATGGTACCGCCGCGGCTGGAGGCAAAATAGATCGAGTTGCTATCGGCTGACCAAGCCGGTGAAAGCGCCAGTGCATTGTCGTTGGTGAGAATGCGAACCTTGCCGGTGGCTACATCTGCCACGCATAGTTCTCCATAAGGGCCGTTGAGCCTCGAAGCGAAGGCGACCTGCTTGCCGTCGGGAGAGAAACGCGGCTGGGTGTCACGATTTTCCACTGACTGGATGCGCTCACTGTGAGCGAGCTGGTGCGCATTCTCCCCGGAGGGACCGGAAACCCAGAGCGCTTTATCTGCGCCGTTCTCGTAAACCAGCAAGCGTCCGTCAGGAGACCAAGACGGATCGGTGGCGTTAAGCACGATGCGCCGCGAGGCGCCGCCCAGGGCGGGCACTTGCCAGATGTCCCATACGCCGCCGTCGTTCAAGCGGGCATAAGCGAGCGTAGCGCCGTCGGGAGACCAAGAGGGGCGAACCTTAAGGTTGGCATCGTTGGTGACTTGCACCAGGCTACCGCCACCGGTGAGCGCCACATATATGTTGGAGTGTCCGTCACGTTCAGAGACGAACGCGACGGAGCGGCCATCCGGAGAGACCGCGGGTTGCGATTGCACACCGGCAAAGTTGGTGATGGCGCTGAAGTGCCGGGTGACGGGCGGGGCCGGGTCCAGCAGCTTCCATGTGAGCAATCCGCCGACGATGGCGGCCGCAGCTATGCCTGCGATCCACGGCAAAATGCGGCGTGCACGCGGATGCACGATGCCGGCATTTGGGAATGAATCTTGCGCGCCGGAGAGGACTTCTTCGATGGAGATGCGCGCGTCACCGATATCACGGAGACGCTGGCGTGGATCTTTTTGCAGGCAGCGCTTGAGCAATACGCGGATGTGTGACGGCGTGCTGGATGGAAGCTTTGTCCAATCGGGCTCGGACTTGATCACTTCCGCGAGGATGTCAGTGACTGTCTCTCCGGCGAAGGCCATCTTGCCTGTCAACATCTCAAAGAGCACGCAGCCGAAGGCCCAGATATCAGCGCGGCGATCTACGGCGCGGCCCTTGGCTTGTTCGGGCGCCATGTAAGCGGCGGTGCCGAGGATGAATCCCGCCTTGGTAGCCATGGCGGTGAGTGTGGGAGAACTGCTCACATCTTTCGAGTTGAGATCAGGCGTGAGAGCCTTAGCGAGACCAAAATCGAGAAGTTTCACCGTACCATCTGGCGTGATCTTGATGTTGGCGGGCTTCAAATCGCGATGAATGACGCCGCGCTCGTGCGCGTATTCGAGCGCTTCACATATCTGGCGGGCGATAGGAAGCGCTTCTTCGACG
>JAICWB010000338.1 GCA_025935035.1 Terriglobales bacterium | reverse complement strand
GCCGTCCGGGTGAAACTGGTGGTCTCGTGCGAATCCTTTACCGTAGACGCGGTATGCAAAGCCTTTACCGGTCGTTCCACCGTACTGCGCCGCTCCGATGATGCGATCTACATCGCCGGCGGTGACCGATAGGAGTCCACCCTGGGTGTCCTCCGCGCTTTTAGTGATGATGTTGATCACCCCGTTAACGGCGTTCGGCCCCCAGATCGTGCCGCCGGGGCCGCGGATGACTTCGATGCGATCGATGTCTTCCATCACTACGTCCTGCTGGTCCCAGAACACGCCCGCAAAAAGCGGAGTAAACACACTGCGGCCGTCGATCAGTACCAGCACGGATTTAGAAAAATTACTCTCCAGCCCGCGAATGCCAATGGCCCACGTGGTGGCATTGATGCGTCCTACTTGAACACCTGGCGCAAGACGTAAAGCCTCAGGGATGCTGGTTGCGCCGGAACGACGAATATCTTCCTGCGTGATCACGAAGATTGCCGCGGGAGTTTTCCAGATTCGCTCCGGCTCCTTGGAAGCCGTTGTTACTTCAAGGTCGCCAAGCTGCTCCAGACTCAATTGGGTCAGAGGAGGAGGTTGATGGTTAGAGGGCGCTGACGTTTGTGCGAAAACGGGCCACGAAAGTAACGCCAGGAACGCGAGCGTACCTTGTAAAAGTGGTCGGCTGAGAAAACTCATCTTTGCAAGGTTCCGGCGGCTCGTCTGCGAACCGGAACAGTGTATCCTTATTTGAGCGCTCGTAACAGAGACGTTATTGGATTTGGGGCCGAATTCCTTGGAACAACCTGGCAAAATTCTGATTGTTGATGACGATCCTACTCATCTCAAACTCTACTCGTGGATCGTCAACCGTGGTGGCTACGGTGCAACCGGGGCCTTGGTAAATAGCTCAGGTCTGGCGCTTTGTCTGTCCGAAAAATATGACCTGGTCGTTATGGACTACAACTTCGCCGGCTTAGCAACGGCTTCGTCGGTCGCCACAAAAATCCGTGCGGCCTATGAGGGTGTTCCCATCCTGGTACTGTCTGACCAGCCATACATGCCGTCTGACATCGCTGCCTTTGCGTCGGCTTTCGTGCGCAAGGGCGATCCCGAACTTCTTTTGCAAACTATCTCAGCTTTGATGCAGAAAGTTCGGTCGGCATAGGCTTGATTTTGGCAAGCGAGTTTCAAAAACCACCCCATTAGCGGTCAACGCCGGCGGCTCATCGCGCAGGGTCGTAATTCAAATTCGGCCCCAGCCATCGCTCGGTTTCGCTCGTGTTCCATCCTTTGCGCTTGCTATAGTCCGCCACTTGGTCGCGCTCGATCTTTCCCAGGCCGAAATACCGCGACTGTGGATGCGCAAAGTACAAACCGCTGATGCTCGACCCCGGCCACATGGCGAAAGACTCCGTAAGCACGATGCCCGCATTCGTCGTAGCGTCAAGCAACCGCCATATCTCCGCCTTCTCGGTATGGTCCGGGCACGCCGGATATCCCGGCGCCGGCCGGATACCGCGATACTTTTCTTGGATCAATTCCTCATTGCTCAGGTTCTCGCTGTGCCCATAGCCCCATTCATTCCGCACGCACTTGTGCAGGCACTCCGTGAACGCTTCGGCCAAGCGGTCTGCCAATGCCTCAGCCATGATGGCATTGTAGTCATCGTGTTTAGCGCGATACGAGTCCGTCAACTCCTTCAATCCAATACCGCTGGTGACTGCAAACGCCCCAATGTGATCGTGTAAACCCCGCCCCTTCGGCGCGATGAAATCCGCCAGCGAACGGCAAGGCTCACTACCTTCTTTATTCGCCTGCTGACGCAAGAAATGGAACCGCGCGATCGCTTTGTCGCGTTTCTCATCCGCATACAGCTCGACATCATCCCCCACCGCGTCTGCGGGAAACAACCCATACACCCCACGTGCAGTGATCAGCTTCTTCTCGATGACCTGGTCGAGCAGCGCATTCCCTTCCTTGAACAATTGTCTTGCCTGCTCGCCTTGCGTCTCGTGTTCAAGTATCCGCGGATAAACGCCCTTCAACCCCCACGCATGGAAGAACGGCGACCAATCAATGAACTCCCGCAGCTTCGCTAAAGGAAAGTCATTCAACACGCGCACACCGGTAAAGCTGGGCGCTGGAATGTCTTCACTTCGCCACTCGATCGGTGTCCGCCGCGCACGCGCCTCCTCCAGGGAGACCGTCTGCTGCTTCGGCGCGGCATGCGTCTTTCG
>JAICWB010000074.1 GCA_025935035.1 Terriglobales bacterium | reverse complement strand
GCGGTTCACGATCACCCGCAACGGCTCATCCGGATACGCCACTGTGAGCGTCGGCTTGAATGGCACGTGGTCGATCAGCATGAAACCTTCTGTGCCCACCGCCTCCTCCACCACCTTATCCAGTTCGCGCCGCGTCACAATGTTCAACAGCGTGCGCTCTCCATCCACCAGCGGATACAGCCACTGGCCAGACTTCGAGTGTCCGGGTGAGAGCGATTCTTTCAGGTCTTTGAGCGGCACATCCGCCGGGAAGGCAATGATGTTCGTGCGCATCACGTCGCGCACCATCGAGATCTCCAGCGGATCGATCGCATATTCGCGGCTCAAGTGATATCCGCGGCGGCTAAGTTTTTCCGTAAGGATCGACCGCCGCATTAACAGTACGGTCGTCGCGTCGGCCATCACTGCAGCGATGAGCAGCGGCAGCAGCACGTTAACATCATGCGTCAGTTCAAGACCAAAGATCACGGCCGTGAGCGGCGCGTGGATGGTGCCGGCCAACACTGCGACCATAGCGATCAGCGCCCAAAATCCCGGACCCTGCCAACCGAATATGCCCGGCAACCACAGCGCGCCCGCTGAACCCAACGCGCAACCGATCATCAACAGCGGCGCCAGCACGCCGCCCGATGTGCCCGAACCTAACGAAAGTGTCCAGATCAAGGACTTGACGATCAATATTCCGATCACCAGCTTCACCGCCGCCCCACCCGCCAGGAACGCGCCGATATTCTCGTAACCCACACCCATCGCCTGGGGGAAGAACCACCCACCGATCCCGATGATCAGCCCGCCCAGAGTCGGCCACCACATCCAGTGAACGGGCAGCTTTTCGTAAGCATCCTCTGAGGCGTACACCAGTCTCGTCAGTACGATCGCCATCATCGCACATACAAGCCCCATCAGCGCGCACGCGACCAGCGGCTCAGTCGTGTATTGCAAGGTATGTGGATGCGTGGGGAACAGAGGACCCATGCCCAGCAGGTATCGACGCGCTGCCGCGGCAGTCGCGCTAGCCAGCGCGACAGGAACAAGACTACGCGGCTTCAACTCGAACAACAGAAGTTCGACGGCGAGCAACACCGCCGCCACCGGCGCCGCAAACGTTGCGGACATTCCCGCCGCCGCGCCCGCTACCAGTAAAGTCTTGCGCTCGCTGTCTGTCAGGTGGAAGAACTGCGCCAGCAGCGAACCCACCGCGCCGCCGGTCATGATGATCGGGCCTTCCGCGCCGAACGGCCCGCCGGACCCGATCGAGATCGCCGACGACACCGGTTTCAGCACCGCGACTTTTGGTTCAATGCGCGAGCCGCGCAGCAATATCGATTCCAGCGCTTCCGGAATGCCGTGTCCGCGGATGCGGTCAGAGCCGTAGCGCGCCATGAATCCAACGATCACGCCGCCCACCACCGGCACCAGGATCACCCAGAGCCCCAGATGATGCTCCGCCGGCGATACATGTTCGAAACTCCAGCGTTGAAAGAAGAAGAGGTTGGTACAGAGATCGATCAGCCGGATCAGCCACAGCGCAAGAAAACTGCTGATGATGCCCAACACGATGGCGATGAATGAGATGGGCAGAAGCCGCGTAGTCGCGGTAAAGTCACCGAGCGGCTCGGGCAGGTCGATGGAGATGGCCGCGCGCTTCTCCGACTTCTGTTGTGTTGTTTCTACGTCGTCCGCGTTCAAGACTTTCCTGTGTCGCCGGATATGAGAGCTACCATCTAATATATCGCATGGCGATGAATCTGTAGTAGGGAGGTCACTACCTTGTAATCAGATGCAAAAGAAGTTTTAGGCGGGCGCTATGGTTAGTCGGATTTCCCCGCGTGCCCGCTGCCATTCGGCTTTGCTTCCACCACTTCCTGCAGCGCCTCCAGCATTTCGCCGAACTTGGTCTGCAGTTGTTCGTAGGTGAAGGTGGAAAGTTCGCTCAAGACTTTAGACCCTTCCGGTGTCAACTGCACCAGCGTGCTGCGTCTGTCCGTTGTTGATGGCTTCCTCTGCGCCAGGCCCTTCTCAACCACCCGGTCCACCAGCTCAACCATTGTGTGATGGGCCAACTGCATGCGTTTCGCCAGGAATGCGATGGTCGGCTCTTCTCCCGCCGGTGCACCCTTGATGGCGAGCAGCGTCTGATGCTGCTGAGGTTCCAACTTTCTTGAACGGGCCGCGTCTTCGCTGAAGCGCAGAAAACGCCGGATCTGGAACCTGAGTTCAGAAAGTCGCCTGTACTCGGCAAGCGTCAAATTGCGCTTCTTCGTGCTACGACTCTCGGTAGACATCGAACAGATTCCTCGTGAACTTTTGTAAACCTTTCGCTACGCGATGTTCCCTTCGGTCAAAGCCTGAAGGGAATAGGTCGCAATACGAGAAGGTCAGATATTTTCGCCCGAACTTTGTGCGCATGCAAGCAAAACCTGCACTTTTCACAAGAAGCATGCTCTCCAAGTACAATCTAACGTCGTGGTTTGTGTGAAGGAGCCCCACCGGTGATCGCACGATATACCCGCCCTCAGATGGGCCGCATATGGAGTGACGAAAACAAGTACCGCATGTGGCTCACCGTGGAGCTGGCAGCCACACAAACACTGGCGGAAAACGGCATTGTGCCCAAGGCCGCCGCCGATAAGCTGCTGCAAACCGCTGACTTTGAACTCGACCGCATCAAGGCCATTGAGTCGGAAGTGAAACATGACGTCATTGCTTTTACTACCGCGGTAGCAGAAAAAGTCGGCGACGCGAAGATCTCCCGCTGGTTCCACTACGGTCTCACCTCAAATGACGTGGTGGACACCGCCCAAGCCCTGCAGATCTGGAACGCCTCAGAGATCATTGCCGCGCGCATGCGCGAGCTGCGTGACGTTTTGCGCCAACGCGCGCTCGAGTTCAAGCACACGCCCATGATCGGTCGCACGCATGGCATTCATGCCGAGCCTATCACCTTCGGGCTCAAGCTTGCGAACTGGTACTCCGAGACGTTGCGCAATCTTGATCGATTCCGCCGCGCCGCCGAACAGATGCGCGTGGGCAAATTCTCCGGCGCGGTCGGCACATTTGCGCACCTCGAACCGGAGTACGAGGAAAAGATCTGCGCGCGATTAGGGCTTTCCGCTGCGGCCGTTTCCTCGCAGGTCATTCAGCGCGATCGTCACGCATATTACGTGTCCACGCTCGCCGTGATGGCCAGCACCCTCGACAAGATCGCCACCGAGATCCGCCACTTGCAGCGCACCGAAGTCCGCGAAGCCGAGGAGTTCTTTAGCGAAAAACAAAAAGGCTCGTCGGCGATGCCGCACAAACGCAATCCCGTGAACTGCGAACAGATTTCCGGACTCGCGCGCGTCATCCGCGGCAACGCCCAAGCTGCGTTTGAGAACGTCGCCCTCTGGCACGAGCGCGATATCTCGCATTCCTCTGTCGAGCGCATCATCCTGCCCGACTCCACCATCCTCATGGACTACATGCTCGCGCGCATGACCGAGATCATCAGCAATCTCATCGTCTATCCGCAGCGCATGCTGAAAAATCTTGAAAGCACCGGAGGCTTGGTCTTCAGCGGACAGCTCCTACTCGATCTCGCCGAATCCGGAATGTCACGCGAAGATGCTTATAGGCTGGTTCAATCCAACGCGATGCGCGCTTGGAAAGAAGACCTAAACTTCCGCGACCTGATCTACAAGCAGAAAGAGATCACCAAACGCTTGCCGAAGAAACAACTCGATAACGCCTTTAACATCGAGCGGCAACTGCGTAACGTGGACAAGATCTTCGCCCGCGTCTTTGATGAAAGTAAGAACCTCGGCCGCCGGGCGTGGGATTCGAAAAGCGCAGACGCGAAATCCGCCGATGCGAGAGCCGGCAAATAACCAATGCCTTCCGCAGACGCTCCCAAGAAAGTAATACTCGCCACCACCGGCGCCAGCGGCGGCGTCTTTGCCCGAGCGATGCTACGCGCTCTTGAGAAAGATTCTCGCGTGCAGTCGGTGGACTTCGTCGCCTCTGACGGCGCGCTTCGCGTCTTCGCCGAAGAACTCGACATCACCGGACGCAACGGCCTAGCGGCTCAACTCCTCGGCGCAAAGCCGAAGAAGACCACCCAGCATTCCAACGAGAACATTGGCGCCAGCATTGCCAGCGGCTCCTATCAGGTTGACGCGATGATCGTCCTGCCTTGCAGCATGGGAACTCTGGCGCGCATCGCCAACGGCATGGCTATCAATCTCATCGAGCGCGCGGCCGACGTCTGCTTAAAAGAAGAACGCCGCCTGGTCCTCTGCACGCGCGAGGCGCCGCTCAACAAGATACACATCCGCAACATGCAGTATGCCGCCGAGGCGGGCGCCACCATCTTTCCCGTCGTTCCCGCTTTCTATAACCGCCCCGTGGATTCCGACGAAATGGCCCGTCAGTTCGTCTGCCGCGTGTTAGCCCACATAGGCCTGCCGCAAGAAGATGCGTATGTCTGGTCGGGGAGATCCAAGAAGAAGTAGTCTGCAAGCAATTTGTAGCTTGTCATCCTGCGCGCGTTTTTTGGCGCGAAGGACCCCTATCTCTCTGCAAGGTCAGTCGCCGCTTGATGCTTGATGCTCGCTGCTAACTGCTCGCCAGCGCATCCCTGATCACCTTCTCCGTCATCTCCTCCAGTTTGTACTCGGCAAGGTCCCGGTGCGCCACCCACCGCACTTCCCTAACATCATCGCCAGCCCGCAATTCGCCGCCCACCACCTTACAAACGTGGTCCACAAGAACGTAATGGTATTGCGGCTTGCCTGCACTATCCCGCAATATCCGGTCATATACACCCGCGAACCTCACTGGCTCAACCAGCAATCCCGTCTCTTCGAATATCTCGCGCTTCATGCCATCGACCATCGTCTCGCCAGTCTCCAGCACCCCGCCGGGCAATGACCATTCGCCTTGCATGGGGATGCCGCCACGCAGCACCAGCAGCACCCGCCGCTCGTCATCGAGCACCACTGCCCCGACGCCCAGGTATGGCCGGTCAGGATATTCGCGTCCCATGCCACCAGTGTCGCACGCCCACCATCTAAGTCGTTATGGCACTTAAGGAATATTGGAAGAAACGCGATTTCAAACAAACGCCCGAACCCAGTGGCAAAGTCCTGAAGAAGAACGCGCATCGATTCGTGGTCCAGAAGCACCACGCTTCTCATCTGCATTTCGATTTTCGGTTAGAGATGGAAGGTGTGCTCAAGTCATGGGCGGTTCCCAAAGGCCCATCGCTCGACCCCGCGGACAAGCGCCTGGCGATGCACGTGGAAGATCATCCGGTCTCGTATTTCGATTTCGAAGGCACTATCCCCGAAGGCAATTACGGCGCAGGCACGGTAATGGTCTGGGACCTCGGCACATGGGAGCCCCTTGGAGACGCGCACGAGATGCTAGAGAAGGGCGACCTCAAATTCCGGCTGAAGGGCAAAAAGCTCAAGGGCGACTTCGTGCTCGCACGCATGCGTAGCCGTCGTCCCGGCAGCAAAGGCACGGAATGGCTGATGATCAAGAAACGTGACGAAGCCGTCCAGCCCGGGTTTGACGCCAACTCACCGAAGCTTGATTACTCCGTCCTCACGAAGCGCTCTCTGGCTGAGATCGGCGGTGACGCGGAATCCCGCCGCTGGCAAAGCAATCGCCGCTCCGCGAACGCGACCTCGAAATCGACATCCGGCGGCAAAAAGTCCAAGAACGCCTGGCTCGCGGAGGCCATCCGCAAGCACGACCAGAATGCCGTCAAAACCAGCACGCCCTCAGCCAGGAAAAAAGCGGCCCAGAAAAAGGCCGCTTGAATACTGGATGCTAGCTGCTCGGTGCTAGCTGCTGCTCTACTGCAGGTCCTTCACCGGCAACATCGAACCAAAATCCTGCCCACTGGGCGCCACGGCGCGCGCTACCAGATTTCCGTAAACCGGCTTGAACTCCGGATACTTCGCCAGGATCGCCTTCATCACTTCTTTGTTCTCAATGAAAGTCTTGCCTGTGTCGGATATGTCGGGCGTCTGGTACTTGATAACTAGGTCCAGTCCGTTCGTCTTGTCATTCGGGATCACGAAAAGATTTGTGACCTGATAGGTTTTCCCATTCGCTGCCTGCACTGCAAGCGGAGCCTTCTCCGGCAGGTCCGGTGGCATGGCGCTTTGCACTTCCTGATTGAAGTTATCTATCTTGTCGGTGGAGATGAACGGCAACGGAGCCGCTAATTCTTTCGCGGCCAGATAGTAGTACCACGCGTTGTGCTTCTGCCCTTTGGCTTCGAAGTCGCGTGCTTGCTGCCAATACCACTGCGCGTCGTGTCCGGCTATCTGCCGCGCGCGGGGGAACAATCCCGCGATCTTCCATGAGGCGCCCTCCTGCAACAGCAACAAGGAGTAAAAATAGGGGATCTTGGAACCGTTCACATCCATCACAACCATCCCATATTTTCCCGGCGGAAGGTTCTGCAGGCTGATGGCTATCTTCGCCGGCGAATTGAATACACCGCAAAAGAAGTCGGTGTTCGCGGGGGCAGTGTTTGTGCTCGCATCCAGCAGATACACGTTGCGCACGCTCGCGGTTGAGCCTTCCAGGAACGTCTTATGTTCATTCAACAGTCCGGTCAGGCCCGCGGTATTGTTGGCGATATCAGGGATCGAATTCGACGCCACCTGCGCCTCATTGCCTGACGCGATGGCGGCATAGTACTGCGGCCCGATAGCCTGCAGAGCGGAACGCGTGGCTGGATCCATTTCGCTGGCGGTGGAACACGATTCCGCCAGTGCGGCGCTCGCGCCCAATGAGGAAATCACAAGAAAGAAAACAAACTTACGAAGATTGATTTTCATGTTGGTAAAGGAGACCGCGCCCGGTAGAAAAGGCGCAACTCTGCTTAACTATGATGCCCTAAATGAGCCTAAAAGATGCAAAAAACGCTGACGTCAACGGCGAAATGGAGTGCGCGCGGAGCGAGCGCCGGCCTGCGCCAGTGGAGCGCGAGGGTGTAGCCGCTTGCGGCGGAACCCTGGAATAAAAGCTGCTAGAATCAAGGCTTACGCACTATGCCGACCTTCTTTCGATATGCGTTGTTTAGTCTGCTGACAGGCGCTCTTTGCGCGCAGACGGCTCCCGTGACGCACCGGAAGCAGGGCCTGATGCCCACCCCGCAAGGGCCGCAGCAGAACATGCCGGCTACGCAAACGCCCCCGGCCACTCAACCAGGGCGAACCCCGTTCTCTACGACGCACCAGATGGACCCGGTTCCAGCGCAGCCGGTGCAGATGCAGTCTTCGCCCGTACAGGCAAGTTCCCCGGAAAAGGTTCCTGCGAGCGCGCCGCGAATAAGCTTTTCGAACAACGAACTTACGGTCGTGGCGCAAAACTCAAGCCTTGGCGAGGTACTCAATGCCATCCGCGCTGCCACCGGCATGAAGATCGATGGTCCCAGCGGTTCTGCAGACCGGGTTAGCGCCAAGATCGGCCCGGCGCCTGTGCGTGATGTTTTGCTCTCGCTTCTCGAAGGCTCACGATATGACTTCGCGATTCTCGGCTCGGCTACCGACCCCACAGTCGTGGAGAAATTGGTTTTGAGCGCGCGCACTGCCGGCGGTGAGACAAATTACGCTGCCGCTCCGCAGCAGCCCCAGCCTACTGAGCCCTCTGAAAGCGCCACCTCAGATGACGACGACAATCCTGGATTTGCCCAACCGGCAGCCGCACCCGCACAGCCAGTAAAGACACCGGAACAATTGTTGGAAGATCTGAAAAAACTGGAAGCAGACCGCGCGCAACAGCAACAGAACAACACCGCTCCCGCGAATCCTAACGCGCCAAGGCCTAGCCGCCCGGAACGGCCTAAGTAGCCGTTTTTTCGTTTCTCGTTTTTCGTTTCCCCTTTTCGGCCAAACCGAGCCTCGGCTGTCAGTTGTCAGTCGTCGGTCGTCGGTTAAGAGTGAACCGGGGTAATCGAATCTTTTCGTCGCAAATACAAAAGCCACTCGCAAGAGTGGCGTTGCTTTTACCTTTTCGAGAAACTAGAAACGAGAAACTGGAAACTGGTTCTACGCCGTATGCCCGGCGGCAACATTCACAGCCGTCACCGCGCGTTGCGGCGCGACCTTTGCTTCCTTCGCTTGCTTGGTCGCGAAGAAGACATGCAAGACCGCGGCGAGCGCCGCCCATCCTGCCAAAATACCCAAACTCAATGCTGAGACGATCGTGACCAGAACCGTTGCGCCAGTGAACATATTCCTTACCCTGAGATTCCCTTCGTGGACCTACAGTTGTATTCCCTCATCTCAACCACCGCCAAGATGCCCCCGGTGACGGGGTACATATGGCCTTTAGTCACTTCTTTGTCATCCTGAACGCTGCTTTTGCGCGAAGGACCCCTACAACTCTGCAATCTAGTTGCATTTACCGAGTTCGACGCAAAACTTAGAACATGCCATCGGAAGTTGCCACTCTACCCTCGTTTGACCCGCCGCACAGTTGACTACTAAGATACGGAGTAGAGCTGTGTTTCTTCAGTTCTGAAGCCTTCTGTGTCCCTGACCTAATACTGTGGCAATCACCAAGATCTCAGTCCGCGGCGCTCGACAGCACAACCTTAAGAACATCTCCGTCGACATCCCGCGCAACACCCTTACCGTGATTACCGGACTCAGCGGCTCAGGCAAATCTTCGCTCGCGTTCGACACCATCTATGCCGAAGGCCAGCGCCGTTACGTTGAGACCCTCTCCGCCTATGCGCGCCAGTTCCTCGACCAGATGGAGCGCCCCGAGGTTGACGCCATCGACGGCCTCTCGCCCAGCATCTCCATTGAGCAGAAGACTACCTCGCGCAGTCCGCGCTCCACAGTAGGCACAATCACTGAGATTTACGATTATTTGCGCTTGCTGTATTCGTCCGTCGGCGTGCCGCACTGCCCGCATTGCGGACGCGCCATCTCCCGCCAGACCGCCGACCAGATCGTCAGCCGGGTAATGCAGCTCACCCCGGAAGACCGCGTGATGGTGCTCGCGCCCATCGTCCGCGGACGCAAAGGTGAATTCAAAAAAGAACTCGAAAAACTAGCGCAAGCCGGATTCACCAAAGCGCGCATCGACGGCGAACTTCGCTCGCTCGACGAAGATATTGACCAGATCCAACTCGACAAGCGCAAGAACCACACCATTGAAGTCGTCATCGATCGCTTGTTGGTAAAGCCCGGCATAGAGAAGCGCCTCGAGGCCTCCGTCGCCACGGCCATGCGCCTCGCCGACGGCCTTGTACAAATTTCCATCGTCAACGGAGCCGAGCATCTCTACTCCGCAAAGCTCGCCTGTCCTGACTGCAACATCAGTGTAGCAGCGCTCGAGCCACGCAGTTTTTCCTTTAACAGTGTTTACGGCGCGTGCCCTGAGTGCAACGGCCTCGGCTACAAATATGATTTTGATCCGTCGCTCATCATCGTCGATTGGTCAAAACCTCTGCTCGATGGCGGCCTCGGTCCCGGTAGCGGTTCCACATATCTCAAACGCATGCTCGATATCGTGGCCGAAGCCTACAAGATCGACCTCGATCAGCCTTTTGAAAAACTCTCCGCCAAAACGCAGAACATGTTGCTCTACGGCCCCGGCGAGAAAGAAGCGCCGCGCACCGGATTCCACGGCATCATCGCCTTCCTGCGCACCAACCTCGACGAATCCACCTCCGAGGGCTACCACGACTGGCTGATGAACTACATGTCCGGCACGGAATGCCCTGCGTGCCACGGCAAGCGGCTGCGTCCTGAATCGCTCGCGGTGAAGGTGAACGGTATCTCCATCGCGGACTTCACCGCCTTCAGCGTTGCCCGCGCCATTGAAGCAGCAAAGAAAATTAAGCTTAATGAACGCGAAGCCCAGGTCGCCGGGCGCGTGCTCAAAGAAATCTGCGAGCGGTTGGAATTCCTCAACGCTGTCGGCCTGGGGTATCTCTCGCTCGAACGTTCCGCCGCCACACTTTCCGGCGGCGAAGGCCAGCGTATCCGCCTTGCAACGCAGATCGGCTCACGCCTGCGCGGCGTGCTCTACGTACTCGACGAACCCAGTATCGGCCTTCACCACCGCGATAACGACCGCCTGCTCCAAGCGCTCGAATCCCTGCGCGACCTCGGCAACACCGTGCTCGTAGTCGAACACGACGAAGAGACCATCCGCCGCGCAGACTACGTCATCGATCTCGGCCCCGGCGCCGGACGCCTCGGCGGCGACCTCGTCGCCAGCGGCACCCCGCAGCAGATCATGGCGAACCCAGCCTCGGTCACCGGCAAATACATCTCCGGCGAACTCAGCATCCTTCCCGGCAAAGGCCCACGCCCCGTCGAGCTGAACGGCAACGGCAAACGCTCACTAGCGATTCACGGCGCCACCGAACACAATCTCAAGAACATTGACGTCACGTTCCCGCTCGGCGTCATGACCGTCATCACCGGCGTCTCCGGCAGCGGAAAGTCAACACTTATCAATGACATTCTTTATCCCGCGCTAGCGCGCAAGCTGTATCGCTCGCGGCAGGAAGCCGGCAAGCACAAGTCCATCACCGGCATTGATAATCTCGACAAAGTCATCCGCATCGACCAATCGCCCATCGGACGCACTCCGCGCTCGAATCCCGCCACCTACACCGGCGTGTTCACTGACATTCGTAACATCTACGCCATGCTGCCGGAATCGCGCGAACGTGGCTACAAGCCCGGCCGCTTCTCTTTCAACGTTGCCGGCGGACGCTGCGAAGCCTGCACCGGCGAAGGCCAGCGCCGCATCGAAATGAATTTTTTGCCGGATGTTTACGTGCAATGCGAAGTCTGCGGCGGAAAGCGCTACAACCACGAAACGCTTGCCGTGAAATTCAAAGGCCAAAGCATAGCTGACCTACTTGAAACTCCCATTGCGGACGCGCTACCCATCCTTGAAGACATTCCGCAAGTGCGCCAGAAGCTGCAGACACTAGTCGATGTCGGCCTGGGCTACGTGCAGCTCGGCCAGTCCGCCGTCACTCTCTCCGGCGGCGAAGCTCAACGCATCAAGCTCGCCAAAGAATTATCCAAGCGCCAGACCGGCAAAACCCTCTACCTGCTCGACGAGCCCACCACCGGCCTCCATTTTGACGACGTAAAGAAACTACTCGACGTGCTTCACCGTCTAACCGATTTGGGCAACACCATCATCATCATCGAGCACAACATGGACGTCATCCGCAACGCCGACTGGATTATCGACCTCGGTCCCGAGGGCGGCGAGGATGGCGGACGCATCGTCGCGCAAGGCCCACCGGAAACCATCGCGAAGAATAAGAAGTCTTACACCGGACAAGCCATCGCATCGGTTGCCTCTATTGATCGGCGGTAAATATCACTGCGCGGTTATCTGCTGCAGCTTTGAGGTAAAACTTCCGCATTCCCTCGAAATACTCCCAGGTGTACTCAAAATCCTGATCGTTAAATGGGACTAAAGGCACGCCATAGTCTTTAGGATCGATCAAGTAGTAGCGCTCTCTCATCCAGGCCTTTGTGATCGTTGGCAGAGCAACTGCAATGCGATCAACTTGTTCAGGCTCTTTCAGCGTTACGATGTAGTCTGCCCCTTTATGAAGGCTTTTGCCTCCGATGATGCATAGATTTAGCGGCTCGGATCCGCCGTTCCAGGCTAATGTTCCGTCGGATAAGCAACGGTGCATTGCATCCCAGGCCTTGTCCACCTGCTCTAAATGCTCTTCATCCCAGTTTTCCTCAATGTCGTCTACGACGATGTTTAAGACATCCGCGTCAGATTTGGCACCTAACAGTCTTTGTTTCTCTTCCTCGGTAATTGCAAACAGCACCCCACGACAAGCCATAAGCCTCCGCAAAGAACTCGACATTGTAACTGTGTTTTAATCTTTCAGTGCTAGAGTCTGAAACAGCGCCCGCCGAACTTCCCATCCCATTGCCCCGTCGCGAACCCGCATGGGGCATCATCGATCTTCTGATAGTTCTCTTATTCGTTGGCGCGTCGTTCTACCTCTGCGGCATCATCGGCCTCGCGATAGCCGCCAAACTTCCGGCCCTTCACAACCTCACACGTCAACAGCTCGCTGAAACGCCGCTCGTCCTCGTGCCCATCCAAGCACTCTCCTATTTGCTGGCCTTTATCTTTGTGCGCATGTTCATCACCCTGCGCGCGGAAGAAGATTTCTGGGCAGCTATTAAGTGGAACTTTCTACCTGCAGCAGAGATGCTGACTTTCGCTTTCGCGGGCGTAGTCCTCGCGCTGGTCACGCAAGTCATCGGGCACTTCCTCCCCATCCCCAAAGAGCTGCCCATGGACAAATATTTTGTCCAACCCGCGTACGTTTAT
>JAICWB010000239.1 GCA_025935035.1 Terriglobales bacterium | reverse complement strand
GCGCCGGACGAGAACTTCGGCAATCGCTAGGTAACAGGTGCCCAGCGATAGCGAAGAGTTCATCACCGTCGCCCGGGTGGCAAAGACACAAGGGCGCCACGGCGAAGTAGCAGCGGACCTGTACACGGACTTCCCCGAGAAGTTTGCCGAGCGCACGCACTTAAGCGGCTTGGCAAAAGACGGAAGCCGCAAGAGTTTAGAAGTGACTGACCACTGGCCCCACAAAGGCTTCATGGTCTTTAAGTTCGCCGGCGTTGATGATATGGACGCCGCCGAAAGCTTGATCGGCTACGAGTTGCAGATACCCGCAGCCGAACGCGCAGAGCTGGAACCCGGCGCGGCATACGTGAGTGATTTGATCGGCTGCGCGGTCTTTGACCGCAGCAAGCAGGTAGGAACGGTGAAGGATGTTGACTTCACCTCGGGCTCAGCGCCCATCCTGCTAGTGGTGGATGGAAAACGCGAGCACATGGTCCCCTTCGCGGAAAGTTTTATCCGCAAGCTGGACGTGCCCGCGAAGAAGATTGAGATGCAACTGCCGGAAGGGCTGCTGGAACTAGACGCGCCCCTCTCGGCAGATGAAAAGAAGCAGCAGCAAGGGCAGTAACAAGCAGAACGGCAGCGTAAGTCGTTCGGGCTCAAATATATATGCGTATCGTATTTGTTTTCTAAACTTTGGCGGCCGATTTTCTCCAAGTCACTGAAAAACAAATATGATGCAGGGTATATCCCCCTGGGGGTAGGCCCTGAGGTAGCCAAAATGAAGTTCGAGATCATCACCATCTTCCCGGACTTCTTTCGCGGACCGCTTGATTACGGCATCGTTCGTAGGGCGCGCGAAACAGGATTGATTGACGTCAAAGTGCAGGACCTGCGTGAGTTCACGCACGATCGGCACAAGACGGTGGATGACAGGCCCTTCGGCGGCGGTGAAGGCATGGTGCTCAAGGTCGAGCCCATCTTCGAATGTGCTGAGGCTTTGGGTGTAATGCCGAAAGGAAGTCGCTCGGCGAAGGAAACAGTGGTCTTACTCTCGCCGCAAGGCAAGATGTTCGACCAGAGCGTAGCAACAGAGTTGGCGTCGGTCGAAAGAATCGTAATGATCTGCGGCCGGTACGAAGGCGTAGATGAACGCGTAGCAGACCAGTTGGCAGACCGGGAGATCTCGGTCGGCAACTTTGTATTAAGCGGTGGCGAGTTGGGAGCAGCAATAATCGTGGACGCAGTCACACGATTGTTGCCAGGAGCGCTGGGAAACGAAGCCTCCAACAAGCAGGAGAGTTTTAGCAACACGCCTGCGGTATTGAATGGGAATGTAAGTTCGACCTGTTCGTCGAATGGATTATTGGATTACCCGCATTACACGCGGCCAGTAGAGTTTCGCGGAATGGCGGTGCCGGAGGTTCTAAGTTCCGGCAACCATGACCAGATCCGCAAATGGCGCCGGAGAAAGGCGCTGGAAAAGACGTTGCGCAACCGTCCTGACCTTTTAGTAGGAACGGAGTTAAGCGCGGAAGACCAGAGATTGATCGCAGACATCCGCAAGGATGCCAGCGACAAAAAGTTATAGGATTCAGAGGAGAAAGTTATGTCGATTCATCCCATCATGGCGAAGCTCGCCAACAAACTGCAACGCACCGACCTGCCCACCATGAAGCCGGGTGACACCGTGCGCGTCCACGTAAAGATCAAAGAAGGCGACAAAGAACGCGTCCAAGCCTTCGAGGGTACCGTGATCAAGCAGAAGAACGGCGCGCAAGCCTCCGTCACCATCCGCAAGATCAGCTTCGGCCAGGGCGTCGAGCGTATCTTCCCGCTTCACTCCAAAGTGATCGACCGCGTCGAAGTGCTGCGCTCGAACGAAGTCCGCCGCGCCAAGCTCTTCTACCTCCGCGGACTGAAGGGCAAGCAGGCCCGCCTGAAAGAAGTCGAACAACCGCAGGCGTAAGCTTCTTTTTGGACTAAGCCGCGCTACGCGTTCACAACTTTTCCACCGGCCCCGATGCAATCTCTTATTGCATCGAGGCCGTTTTCATTTAATCTGGCAACAAGCGCAACATTTTTTCGCGCAACATTGTGCCGGCCAAAGCATCTCCCGCAAAATCCGCTGTCATCGCGCCACCGCTCGATTCCCCCCAGCAGAACGATGCGCAGAACACTGCGAAGATCGTCGAGAAGAAGCTCTCTGCCGCTGCAGCGAAAATGCGCTTGCTCAAGCGCCTGAAATGCACGCAGAAGTTCGAGAAGCGCGCCTGGGCCGCAGGAGCAAAGCTCGTCGCCGGCGTAGATGAAGTCGGTCGCGGATGCCTCTTCGGTCCAGTCGTCGCCGCCGCAGTCATACTCGACCCAAGTTATCGCATCCGCAAGCTGCGCGACTCCAAACTGATTCCCGCCGAACTCCGCGAAGAGTTGGCCATCCGCATCCGCGAGCACTCAGTAGCAATAGCCATCGCGTCAGTCGACGTCGAGACCATCGACGCCATCAACATCTACCACGCATCGCGCTTAGCCATGCTGCAAGCGGTTTCGCAGCTCACAACCGCACCAGATCATCTTCTCGTCGATGCGATGGTTGTAGATTATCCATCTGCGGACGCGCGCGTTGCACAGACGAAGATCATTCACGGCGACGCACTCAGCGTCTCTATCGCTGCAGCATCTATCATCGCCAAGGTCGAGCGCGACCGCATGATGCGCGAGATCTCAGATCAGTACCCGCAGTACGACTTGGCTTCCAACAAAGGCTACAGCGCCCCCAAACATCTGGCCGCTCTCAAGGAACACGGACCAACGCCATTGCACCGCCGCACCTTCGCGCCCGTCTGGATGGCGGAGCAACCACAGGAAGCGCTGGCTTTTATGTCAGAAGAGAATGTCGAGTTAGAAGAGCTTGCCGCCGCTGTGCCGTCCGCGCAGAATTAGAGTATCTGCAGGTGGAACTTGCTCACGCGGTTCCCTTTTTCATCCAATACCTCCAGCATCATGCGGTCCTCGACGGATATCTTCTTTACCCTGAACGTAAAGTGGTAGATGCGTTCGTCAGAAGGAATGTCCGCGGGAACGCCAAGCATCGTCGTTTCGATCGGGTCGTAAGTGCGGGCGTGCGTACCGTGAAATACCTTCAGCCGAAAGTGCAAGTTTGACTGGAAGCGGTCCACACTAACGTTGGTATCGACATCATTCGGCTCAGAATCATCGCTCGCAGTCCGCTGGCCGATCGTAAAACGGAATGACAGATTTTCCGGATAAAACCGCACCGGACTCCCATCATCGAAAGTAGCCGTTCTGCTCGGTCCGTCTCCCCGAACGATAATCTTCTCCATCTCAGGGCACTCGACCGTCATCAACATATTGAGCCGCTGCTTAGCCGGTTGTAGCAGGATGGAATCAGACCCAAGTGACATCACCGCTGCATATCGGGTCGTGGTGGTTGGGTTAGCTTGCCCGAAGGCGAGAAGAGTGGTTCCCAGCACAGCAACGCGGAGCACGTGGTTCGCTGCTCGCCGCGTAATGCGGACACATGCTGGTCTGGTCTTGCGGGGCCCGTGGTTCATCCAGATTGTAAGGTGCTGGATTTGGCAGAGGTTTTGCCTGCTTGAAAGAAAAATTTATTAGTCTATGATTTTTTACGCTTCTTCGGCTTGGCCTCTGGCGTGGCCGCCTGCTGACCCATGACCGACGCCAGCACCTTGTCGAACGCCTGCTGCTTGGTCATCTCTTTACTGCCCTTGTTGTGTTTGTATTTATGTTCGAAATCACAAGTCCGACAACGCGTGACCAGCACGTCGTCTTTCATCATCGAGACCACTGCGTGGTCCGTAGTTCGTTTGCAGCGCGTGCAGTAATCGTCGATGTAGTCGCCTAGTCTCATGCGCGAAGCATAGCATGATTGCGGCGATGCGCCTTCTGTGGATGTTATGATTTTCCTTCCTGAATGAAGCATTCTCGCGGCATTTTCATCACATTCGAAGGCCTGGACGGCTGCGGCAAGACCACTCAGTTGGAGCGGCTGGCCAAAGCGTTGCGGGCCGAAGGCCGCGACGTGGTTGTGACTCGCGAACCCGGCGGAACCCTTATCGGTGAAAAAGTCCGCGCAGTTCTGCTGGACTCCCGAACAAAGGGTTTAGCTCCTCTCGCAGAGCTGGCTCTTATGTTCGCCTCCCGTGCACAGCAGGTCTCGCAGGTGATTCTTCCCGCTTTGGCTGCTGGCAAAGTCGTGCTGTGTGACCGCTTCACGGATTCATCCGAAGCCTACCAAGGCGGCGGACGCCAGCTCGGCTCCAAAGCCGTACTGCAACTTCATGAGGTCTTATGCCAGGGTCTGCAGCCCGATCTAACAGTCTTACTGATATCTGATCTCGCAGCCGTCAAGCGCGCCCGTCATCGCAATCAGCGAAAAAAAAATGCCGGACGCGCCGACGAAGGCCGCTTCGAACAAGAGAACAGAAAGTTCTTCGAGCGCGTTCGCAAGGCCTATCTCGCCATCGCCAAACGCGACACAAAACGCGTGGTGAAGATTGAAGCCGCTGGACTCATTCCGGAGATCCACGCGCAGATTTTGGC
>JAICWB010000092.1 GCA_025935035.1 Terriglobales bacterium | reverse complement strand
CATGACAAGTGCTCTGCGAAGCAGGGTTTGGAAGCACAAGACGCACGCGTACGAAGGTTTCACTGACGATTACAACGTTACGAGGTTGGTCTATTACGAATCATTTGACGAGGTTGTCAATGCGATTAATCGTGAGAAGCAGATCAAGAAGTGGCGTCGCGACAAGAAGATTGCATTGATCGAACGCGTGAATCTCGATTGGAAGGATTTGAGCGATGGTTGGTATGAGGATCTTAAGCAATTCGGCATGAGCCCAGAGTCAGAGTCCAACGCGAGGTCCCTCGGCTTCGCTCGGGATGACAACACAGGAGAATTGCCACCTCAACCGAAAATGCCATTACCCGACATTGTCATCCCGACCGCAGGCGAAGCCGGAGTGGAGGGACCTCGCCTTGGACACTTCGAAGAAACGCTCGCCGAAGGCGCTCCAGCTAAAATGAAACACGTGACCATTCCACAAACCGCCGAAGACCACTACTTCACCGCGCTGGACCACTTCGCTGCCGGCGAGCTCGACGCCGCCATCGGCGAGTACAAGCTCGCGCTGGAGAAAGATCCCGCGTTCACTGACGCGATGCATGGACTCATCCGCGCGCTGCAGGATTCCGGCGCTCTGGACGACGCGATCGCGGTGGCCAATCGCCTGGCGGCGCAATCGCCGGAGGACATACTGGCGCACACCAGCCTCAGCATCCTGTATCAGAGAAAAGGCATGGTGCCTGAGGCCGAAGCCGAAGCCAACAAAGCCCGCGTGCTGGGATGGAAGCAGCAGTTGAAAGAGCAGAAGGATGCAAAGTAGCAACGTGTTTCACGTTGCACAGTTGCACGTTTCACGGGTTCTTGGGCTTGGGGCGGGCGTAGTTTTCCATCTCGGCGGTCCACTTCATGAAGCGTGCGAGCTCGTAGCGTTCGCGCCACATGAATCCCCAGAAGGCGAAGAAGCCGATCTTGTCCATCTTGAGGCCGGTGTAGGTCTCAATGCGCCATCGCAAATAAGGACTGCGCCACGGAGTAAGGTGATATCCGCGGGTGGAGTTCCAGGCGAAGCGGAAGATGTTGCGCATGTGGATTCAAGTATAGAGGAGGAAAGGATTACCACGGAAAAGACGAAAGGACAGATAAAAGACGATAAAACCAAGGCTAGGGTTTGTGACGTGGTGATGCGCTCTGCTGAAGATTTTCGGTACGCATTTGCGGAATCTGCTGCCTGGCAAATACAAAGAAACCGAACGGACCACGACTAAATCCGAAAATGTTTATCGCTTCTTATCTGCCTTTTCGCTTTTTCCGTGGTAAGCAGTTGCTTCTAGCTTCCGGCCGCTGCCGGCGGCGCGATGTTGTAGCTCACGCCTTCCACCATGATGCCGACTTCGGTGCCGCGGTCGGCTTGGCAGAGCGTGCGGGCGCTACCGCGGTTGGATGCGAGCTCGAGGAATCCGTGGCTGCCGAGGATGGCGAACACTTCCTGGTTCATGCCTTGCGCGTAGGCGTCGCGGCGCGTGGTGACTTCTTTTTGTCCGCAGATGAGTTTGAAGGTTGGCGCTGTCGCTTCAAACATCTTTGGCAGGTCTTTGGCGGTGATGTTGGTGATGAGGTTGCCGAACTTGTCTGCCTTCAGGACCACGCCTTTCAGGATCTGCGGCGTGCTGGGCTTGGGCTTGGGCGCGGCGAAACGCGCGAAGTCAGTGATCTCGTCGCCGAACTTGCCGACTTCCACGCCTTTGCTGAGCCATCCGGCGCAAGGCGCGAAGACGTCGCGTCCGTGGAAGGTCTGCGAGACAGGTTGCAGGAAGTAGTGGTCGGCGGTGATGTGTCGGACGCTGAGCCGCTCTTCGCGTTCATAGACGAGCGAGAGCACGCCGTTGTCGGGCGCGATGAAGCGATGCTTTTCCGTGGTGACGAGCAGCGGTCGGCGGGCCGTGCCCACGCCGGGGTCCACGATGACCATGTGGATGGTGTCGCTGGGATAGTAGCTGTAAGACTGCGCGATGGTGAGCGCGCCGTCAAGGATGTCAAAGGAGTTGACGGAGTTGCTGATGTCGATGATGGTGGCTTCAGGGTTGAGCTTGAGGATGACGCCTTTGATCGCGCCCACGTAATGGTCAGAGGCGCCGAAGTCAGTGGTCAGTGTGACGATGTGGTTGGCCATCAATCCCCTTTGGTTCTGCGGTTTTGCAGGAAAGCTTCGAAGGGCGAAAGTAACGTGCGGCGCGGGGAAAGTCAAGGTAGCTGTGGCTGTGGGCTGTTGGTGAGTGTGAGACGCGTGTTGAGTGCGGTTGTCGGCGAGGCGTGGAAGGCGCCTTTGGCAACAGAAGGCGCGATTTCAGCAACTTACATGCATGGGTGTCAGGTGGTACGCAGGGTTGCGGGCGGAGTTTTCGGCCTGGCGACGCAACCATATATATAAGGTTGCGCTGGCGGGATGGTTGCTGTGGATGGTCGCGCTGGTGGCGTGTGCGGATCCGTATGATTCAGCGCTGCTGAAAGCGCAGCAGTTTGTGGCGCAAGGCAAGCTGGTGTCGGCCGCGAAGTTGTATGAGAAAGCCATTCCGCGAATCCCGGCTGAAGCCAAACGCGAGCGCGCCGCAGCGGAAGTGAGTTTTGGCGATTGTCTGGTTGCGCTGGGAAAGCTGCGCGAGGCGTTCGTCGAGTATCAGAAAGCGGTCGCTGATGACCCGCGGAATGTGGATGCGCATCAGCGCATGGCGCAACTGCTGGCGAACAGCGACCAGCCGCAAGAAGCGGCGCAGCACGCTGAGCTGGTGCTGAAGCAGCGTCCGGACGATGCGATCGCGCTGGCTGTGCTCGGCGGCATCGAGGCAAACGCAGGAAACAACGCTCGCGCTGCGTTGCTACTGCAGCGCGCACTGGCTCTAGATCCGCAGAAGCCGCTTGTGGCGATATCGCTGGCGCAGGTCTATGCGACGGAGAATCGCATAGACGACGCGCGCCAGGCGCTCGTCAAGTGCGCGCAAGCGACGCAAGACCAGAAGCAAGCAGCGTTCGCGTGGATGGCGCTTGGCCGGCTGGAAGAGCAGGAAGGCAACAAGCCCGGCGCAGATGCAGCCTATCGCGCAGCGGTGAAAGCCGACGACTCGCCGATGACAAACTTCCGTCTGGCGCAGTTCCTGGAGCGTTCAGCCAAAATAGATGAAGCCGAGCAAGTGCTGCGGCACCTGGACGCGATGCGTCCGGCGGAGCCAAGCACGCTGGCGCAGACGCGGCTGAATGCAGGACGAGCGCAGGACGCGCTGGCCGCGCTGCAGGTGAACTCTCCGCGCGCCGCAGCAATGAAGATCGAAGGCGACATGCGCAGCGGCGACGCAGCAGCAACCTTCGCGCAGTATGACCGCATGCTCGATCCGACCGCGGTTGCGGTCCTTCGTGCAGAGCTCGCGCTGGAGCACGGCGATGTAAGTGCTGCGGAGTCGAGCGCATCAGAGGCGCTAAAGCGCAGTCCGGACTCTGCTTCAGCGCACTATGTGCGCGGATTGGTGTTCGCACAGCAGCAGCGGATCGCCGAGTCGAAAGAGCAATGGAACTCGGCGCTCGAGGCTGACTCCAGTTACGTTCCCGCGGAGATCGCGTTGGCGGAGCAGAACCTGAGAGAAGGTGATCTGCAGACAGCCGAGAAGCACGTGAGCTCCGTGGTCCGCGATGAGCCTGCAAATCTGGAGGCGTTGTGCGTATTCGCGCGCGTGTTGTTGGCGCAAGGGAAAGCGCCGGCGGCGGAATCGATCGCAAGGCGTGCCCTGGTGGTGAATCAGGGTGCCGCAGAGCCGCGTATCGTAATGGGCGACATTGCAATGCATGAGAAGAAATATGGCGCGGCGTTCATGGAGTACGAACGCGCACTGCTGGTGGAGCCTGATTCGCCGGAGGCGTTGAGCGGCGTGCTTGAGGTTTATCGGCATGGAACGGTCACGCCGACCGTGTTGCGCAAGATGGAGCGCGTGGCGATGGCGCCGCCGGTCTCGGCGTCATTACTGGAGATCGCGGGACGTCTTTATGCGGCAAAAGGGATGACTGCGGATGCGACGCGTGCGTTGCAACGGTGTTTGCACGCCGATCCCAAGCGACAGACTGCGGCGGTTGCTTTGGCGGAAGTGCGCTATGCAGCGGGGGACAAAAATGCAGAACGTTCTCTAGTCGAGCTGGCAAATATCGCGGACCGCAATCATGCGATGAAGAGCGCGGTGCGAACCTTCGAGGCAAGCGAAGCCGACCGGCGGGGCGATGTTGGACATGCAATCCACGACTATGAACTCGCGGTGGACGCCGGCGAGAGTTCGGGGATCGCAGCAAACAATCTGGCTTGGGATTACGCGCAGCAGGGAACTAAGCTCGATCAAGCGCTGAAGCTAGCATCAATCGCGATAGACCGGAACCCGAAGAACCCAGCGGCATTTGACACTTTGGGCGTGGTGCAGCTGAAGCGGCGAGATTATTCACAAGCGGTCATGGCATTAAGTAAGGCGTTGTCCCTTATGAACGGGGAAGAGTGGAGACAGCAACGACCAGAGGTTTATCGTCACTTGGCCGATGCATTGGAGAACGCGGGCATGAGCGATAAGGCGAATGAGGCGCGGGCGAAAGCGCGGTGATTTGTGATTGCCACGATCTCTGATTGCCACGAATAAACCCACCGCAAAGGCGCAAAGGCACAAAGAAAATCTGGTCAAACCAAAAACGAAATCAAGACCAAAAGCAATCCAGATACATAGACCCTTCGACTACGCGGCGCCGCTTCGCTCTGGTTGACAGTTCGTTTTCCCTTTTGACTAGTGAGTTGGGACGTTAGAGCTTTGCGCTTGCAGGTTAGAATCTGCTTAGTGACGCCGCCTGCCCAAAAGCCGACGAAATTTCAGTTGCGCGATTTCACACCTCAGGATTTTGAGACTCTCTGGAAGCTGGACCAGGTGTGTTTCACTCGCGGAATCGCCTATTCCAAGCCTGAGCTAGCACATTACGTCAATCAACCGCGGGCGTTCACGATTGTCGCGGAGGCAGAAGGGGAAATTCAGGGATTCATCGTGATCGGACGCGATCTGAAGCAGACAGGCCGCATCATCACGATCGATGTGCATCCCGGTTCGCAACGGACAGGACTGGGAACATCGTTAATCAATGCCGCTGAAGAGCGACTACTCGAGTTGAAAGCGCAATGCATCATTTTGGAAGTCGCAGTGGATAACCTACCGGCCCTCGCCTTTTACAAGCGACATGGTTATGCGGTGGTGAAGACGATTCCCCGATATTACATGGGATCGCTGGACGCGCTGCGGATGGAGAAAAAGATCAGCGGCTAGAGACTTGAAAAGTCACAAGCGTAAGCGGCGGAATTAATCAGTGTTTGTGACCGAGAGAAGCTATTTTGGCCTTCGATTCCGCTGGAGCGAACCTGACCTCAAGCCCTCTGGATGTTGAAGAAACGGCAGCGATGTGACCTTTCACATGCGCAATCTCGCCGGGCTGGAAAACAAGGTTGTCACCCTTGATAACGACTCCCTGCGGCGATTCAGAGCCTGTCACAGTCTGCAGATGTTTGCCCAGAGCATCGAGCAATCCCTTTACCGGAATTCCCATCGCTTTGATTGATTTTGTCTGGACCAGAAGGTTGGTACCGTCAGTGCTGACGGGCCCGTCCACTTCAAATGGCATCCAAATCAGCTTTTTCATTTTGCCGCTGAAGTGGACTTCGTTGTCTTTTAGCTCTACCTGCACATCCTTCAGTCTGCTGTTGTTCTGCTGAAGTTTTTGTCCGAACAAGTGAGTCAAGCTTTCATTACTTACAAAGACATCACCCTTCTCGACGATGGTAGTTCTCGCGTAACAAAGAGGAGCACGCTTGCCGCGAGGCTGAAGAGTGGCAGAGAACGACTGAAGTTCGAAGATGACGCCCGGCTGGTTGGAATAATCGCCTTTGTCCATTTGCATGGAACTGGGCGGGGGCGGGCACTTGACACTGTCTGCGACGGCCAACGGCGTCAATGCGGCCAAGATCAACAATGCGCGGAACATGATGTTTGGATGCAAGTGAAGCAACCGGTGCAGCCAGAGGGTGAAGACGCGGGTTTATCGCAAAATGCTCGTTCAGGATGGAAAGTCAGAATGGTCGAATGATTCAGACCGTCTTAGCATCGCAGAGTTCACGGATCTTTTGTGCGAGTGCGGCAGGGGTGAAAGGCTTCTGGAGAAAGTTCACGTCAGGTTCGAGGATGCCGTGGCGCACGATAGTGTCATCTGTGTATCCAGACATCCAAAGCACGCGAATGGCAGGCCACAGAGCGCAGATCTTGTCGGCGATCTCACGTCCGCTCGGTTTTGGCATGACGACGTCGATCAACATCAGGTCGATGGTGCCTTTGTGAGTTGACGCAAACTCAAGCGCATCGGCGCCGTTATGAGCGAGTAAGACCTGATAGCCGCGACGGGTAAGGGCGGTGGCGATCACATCTGCGATGGTGGCTTCGTCTTCCACCACGAGGATGGTCTCATTACCGCGTCCAGCCTGCTGGACCAGCTGGACTGGGGTGCGTGTTTCGACCGCTTCGCCGAGCGCAGGAAAAAATATCTGGAACGAACTTCCTTTACCGGCGACGCTCTGAACCTTTATATAGCCCGCGCTTTGCTTGGTGATGCCGTACACGGTGGAAAGGCCAAGGCCGGTACCTTTGCCAACCGGCTTCGTGGTGAAGAACGGTTCGAACATGCGGGCCTGCGTGGCTTCGTCCATGCCTTCGCCAGTGTCAGTGACAGAGAGCATTACGTAGTTGCCCGGTGGCGCGTAAAAGCCATCTTGCGACCGATCGGACTCGAAGAAGGTGTTGGTCGTGGAAAGGGTGAGCTTTCCTCCGCGTGGCATAGCATCGCGCGCGTTGGCGGCGAGATTCATGATGACTTGCTCGATCTGCCCGGGATCGACGCGAACGGTCTGCAGTGTAGAGGCAAGCAGCACAACAAACTCGATATCTGAACCGATGAGCCGGCGCAGCATTTTCTCAATGCCTTTGACGATCTCATTGAGATTCGTCACGCGCGGTTGCATGACTTGCTGACGGCTGAACGCGAGCAATTGGCGCGTAAGCGATTCGGCTTTGCCTGCGGCGGCATCAATCTCTTTCAACTGCGAAGGAGCGGATGGCGCGGTTGGATCTTCCATCACCAGCTGGCTGTAGCCTTTGATAACGGTGATCAGATTGTTGAAGTCGTGGGCAACGCCCGCAGCAAGCGTGCCGATAGACTCCATGCGTTGCGTGCGGCGAAGTTCGAGTTCCATCTTGCGCTGCTCTGTGACGTCAATGGCTATGCCGAGCACGCCAATGGGAGTTCCCGCAGCATCACGATAAGGGCTTTTTTTGGCCATCATGATGTGAGGACGGCCGTTGATCTCTAAAGTTTGCTCGAGGTCCTGGTGCTGGTTGGTACGGATGACTTCCAGGTCATTCTCCCGGGTGACGCGCGCACTCTCGGCAGAAAAGAACTCATCATTGGAGCGCCCGACGGGGTCAATCTCTTCTGAGCCCAGCAGTTTGCGGGCGGCGTGGTTGGCAAGCAAGTATTTGCCTTCCAGGTCGCGGATGTAGATGGTCTCGGTCGTGCCTTCGACAAGTGCTTCCAACAAGTGTCTGCTGGAACGGAGTTCCTGGGAAGCATGGTCTTGGATATTCTGCGTGAGCCAGAGCCGGATGCCGCTGAAGGAAAAGGCGCATAGGATCAGCAGACCTGCCATGACCGGCGCATAGGGACTCATCGGCAGGGCAATCATGGCGACCATAAGCGGACCCAGCATGGAGGCGATATATAGGGGGAGCTGTCCGCGGCGATCGCGTGCACGCGACGCGAGCTGAGCCGGTGTGTAGGGAACGTCTGTCCAAGATATTGCGGCCCAGATCATGACGAGGCGAGGGAGACTCCAAAGGAGGTCGAGCCATCCAGACTCGTACTTGAACGCGACTTCGGCATAAAGGTAGATGCCGCTGACCAATGCGTAGGTCAAGAAAAATGCCCCGAAGCGCATGAAGAGATCACGCGTTTTACGGCGAGAGAAGATGATCTTGGCGAACAGGGCGGTGAATACCACAGCATCGCGGAACAGGCGTGCGCGCCATTCCAGCATTCGCAACTCCCGCCCCATGTGTTGCCAGTTCGCGGAAAGCGCGAATACGGAGAGATGCAACGCCAGCGCCACCATAAAGACCTGGCAGAAGTCCAGCGCCAGCGGCCAATCAAAAGTATCGGCGGTAGCGTCTTTGCGGATCAGTACAGCGAGAAAAAGCGGCACTACCCAGAAGAAAAGGAATTGCGAACTGAACCACGGGCTCAGTTCTGACGCGTGGAGCACGTGGTAGTAGTAGGTGACCAGTGCTTGTCCGATGGCGTAGAGAGCGAAGGCGAGCGTGGCCAGGGTCCACACCATGCGTGTGTAATGCGATTCTGAACGGCGCACGGCAACGTAAGCAGCGAATGCAACTGCGATGGCCATGACGAGGTCCGTGAGGTCGCCGAGCAATGGGCCAGGAACAGCGGTACTGTAGTGATAGATGAAGAAGGCGCGCGCAAAAACCCCGCCAATTGCGAGGGCGAGGATCAGGCGGCGAGAGGTCATACGTACTGCATTTCTCTGTGTAGAGTGGCATAACTCTACGCCGGGAATGCTGCTGCGGCAATGACAATCGGTGCTAATCCTATAGTTTATGTCCGTTGTGAAGCTGGTATCATGTAGAGAATCATAAGGTTATGTCCAACGCAGCCGCGCCATTGCAAATCGCCGATTCTGAGATAAAAGCGACGCCTTACGTCCCAACGAATACCCATCCATTTGACACCAGTGACGCCCGTATCAAACGCTTACACGAGAAGGTAATGGCGGGCGAACGGCTTTCCGCGGAAGACGGTCTAGCGCTGTACGGAACGCACGACATCCTTGCCGTGGGCTGGCTGGCGAACTATGTGCGCGAGCGCATGAACGGCAATCTTTGCTATTTCAACGTGAACCGGCATATCAATCCCACAAACGTGTGCGTGGCGGCATGCCGGTTGTGTGCGTTTGGCAGAAAGAAAGACCAGCCGGGCGCTTACACCATGGCGCTGGAAGAAGCATGGCAGACCGCCGCGTCAGGATATTCAGAAGCAGTTACGGAGTTTCATATCGTCGGCGGGCTGCACCCTGACCTGACGCTCGAATATTACGAAGACTTGGTCCGCGGATTAAAACAGCGTTTCCCGCAAGTACACCTGAAAGCATTCACGATGGTGGAATGGTCATTTTTGGCGAAGCGGTCGAAGCTGAGCACGAAGGAAACGATCAAGCGGCTGAAGGATGCGGGTGTGGATTCGTGTCCGGGTGGAGGAGCGGAGATATTCTCTGACCGCGTGCGGCACATTATTTGCGATCACAAGATCGATGGTGGCGAATGGCTGGAGATTGCGCGTGAGGTGCATGAATCAGGAATGCGCAGCAACGCGACTATGCTCTACGGACACGTGGAGAACGATGAAGACCGCGTGGACCACATGATGAAACTGCGCGCGCTGCAAGATGAGACCGGCGGATTCCAAACATTTATTCCGCTGGCGTTTCATCCTGACAACACGCCGTTGCAACATTTGCCGAAGACCACCGGATTATTAGACATCAAGCAAGTGGCAGTTGGTCGATTGATGCTGGACAACTTCCAGCACATCAAAGCGTATTGGCAGATGCTCACGCCCAAGATCGCCCAGATCGCCTTGCGCTTTGGCGCCGATGACCTTGACGGAACGGTCATTGAGGAAAAGATCTATCATGACGCAGGCGCAACCACTCCCCAGGGCATGGCGCGACGTGAGTTGGAGCGTTT